>CAYZPZ010000032.1:0-13837 GCA_964480205.1 uncultured Conexibacteraceae bacterium | reverse complement strand
AGGGTTACCGCTCGCTGAACGACGGAGCGCGCGTCTCATACGAGGCCGAGGAGGGCCCCAAGGGGCCGGTCGCGGTCAACGTGCAAGAGCTCGCGGGCTAGGCTTATCTACAACGGCGGCCCCGAGACCGCCCGAACATACGGCGGACCCCAGCGGCTCGCCGATTCCCGGGGGCGTAGCTCAGTTGGTTAGAGCGCCGGCCTGTCACGCCGGAGGCCGCGGGTTCGAGTCCCGTCGCTCCCGTCTCGATCTCCCTGCGCGCGGCTAGCCTGCGCGACATCGTCCGCCCGATCATGATCCGAGCCGCCGCGATCGCCGTGGCACTGGCCGCGGTCCTCGCCCCGGCTGCGGCGCTGGCCGCGCCCGACCCCGCCGATCAGCCGCCCTTCGACGGCGAGCCGATCCCGCAGCTGGTCGCGCCGGACTCCCCCGATCGCCCGCCCGCGGGCTTCGCGCTCAGCGCCCGCGAGGCGATCACGATCGCCGATCGCACCGAGGAGGTTCGCTCGGAGGCCGAGGAGGCGACGCTCCGGCCCACCGCGGCGACCCGGGGGGATGAGCTCTGGGAGCTTCGCTACCGGGACCCGGACGGTGAGATCCGGGCGCTGGTGGTGATCGATGACCCCGCCGGCGAGGTGGTCGAGGCCTGGACCGGCAAGCAGATCGAGACCAAGCTCGCTCGCGGCTACGAGGGCGCGGTGGCCGGCGAGCTCAACGAGGCCTGGCTCTGGTTGCCGCTGTGCCTGCTGTTCCTCGCCCCGTTCATCGACCCGCGCCGGCCCCTGCGCCTTCTTCACTTCGACCTGCTGGCGCTGCTCGGCTTCAGCGCCTCGCTCTTCTTCTTCAATCGCGGCGAGATCGACGTCTCCGTTCCCCTCGTCTATCCGGTGCTCGGGTACCTGTTCGCCCGCATGTTGATCGCGGGCCTGCGGCCGCGGGAGAGCCGGGAGCGCCTGCTGCCGCTGGCTCGCCGCTCATGGCTCGTGGTGGCGATCGTCGTCTTGGTCGTGTTCCGGGTCGGGTACGAGGTCACCGAGGGCAAGGTGATCGACGTGGGGCTGGCAGGGGTGATCGGCGCCGACCGGCTCGCCGCCGGCGAGGACGTCTACGGCTCGGACTTCTCCCGCGAGCTTCCCTCCAGCGGGGACGTGCGCGGCGACGTCTACGGGCCCGCCAACTATCTCGCCTACGTCCCAGCCGAGCAGGCCTTCCCCTGGAACGGGGAGTGGGACGACGTACCGGCGGCGCGCGCCGCGGCGATCGGCTTCGACCTGCTGACCGCGCTCGGCCTGTTCGCGCTCGGGGGGCGGTTGCGCCCGGCCGCGGAGGGGCGCACCCTGGGGATCGCCCTCGCCTTCGCCTGGCTCGCCTATCCCTTCTCGCTCTACACGCTGGGATCGAGCTTCAACGACTCGCTGGTGGCCCTGGGGGTGGTTGCGTGCCTGCTGGTGCTGAGCTCGGCTCCGGCGCGCGGCGCGGTCGCCGCCCTTGCCGGGCTGACCAAGTTCGGTCCGCTGGCGCTGGTGCCGCTGCTGGCGCCGGGGACCGGCGATCGCCGGCCCCGAACCCTGATCCTCTTCCTCCTCGCCTTCACGGCGGCCGCAGCGGTGGTCACCGTGCCGCTGCTTCCCGACGGCGGTCTCCGCGAGGCCTATGACCGCTCCTTCGGCTACCAGGCTGCCCGCGGCTCGCCGTTCAGCATCTGGAGCCTGGAGCCGTCGCTGCAACCGCTGCAGACCGCGGCCAAGGGATTCGCGGTGGCATTTGCGGCGACCCTCTTCTTCTTACCTCGCCGACGCGACCTGGTGCAGATCGCGGCGCTCTCGGCGGCGGTGCTGATCGCGGTCCAGGTCAGCGCCACCCACTGGTTCTATCCCTACGCTGCCTGGTTCGCGCCGCTGGCGCTGGCCGCGGTCTTCGCCGCCCATCGCGGCCCCGATCCGGACAGCTAGTCCCCGCGCGCTCCTAATGGGTCCGGGGTGATGCGGCCACGGCGGGCTTCAACTCGAAGATCCAGAAGTCCCGGCGCATCAGTGGGACCGAGACGTTGTAGACCGGCACCTCGTCGATCGCCCCCTCGAATCTGCCGATGTGCGCGTGACCGTGCAGGACCAGGTCGGGTTCGTGCTCGCGGATCGGCCCGGCCAGCCGATCGGTGCCGAGGAAGGCCCAGATCCCGGGCGGTTCGCCCTCCAAGGTCTGGTCGGTCGGCGCGTAGTGCAGGAGAACGATCCGCAGCGCGCAGGTCTCGATCCGCTGTAGCCCGCGGGCGAGCGCCTTGACCTCGGCGGTGGCGTCGGCGTAGATCATCCTCAGCGCCGGCTCTCCGAAGTCCGGCAGGTGCGAGCCCGGGAAGCCGCCGATGAAGCCCTTGGTGCCCACCACACCGACCTCGATCTCGTTCACTCCGATCATCCGCGAGTCGCGGTCCAGCACCTCGATTCCGCCCTCGGCGAGCACGTCGGTGAGCTCCTCGGCCCGGTTGGCGTGCCAATCGTGGTTGCCCAGCACCGCGAGGATCGGCACTTCCAGCGGCGCGCAGGCCTGGGCCAGAACCCTGGCCTCGGCCGGCTCGCCGACCGCGGTCAGATCCCCCGCCAACAGCACCAGATCCGCCTCGCCCTGCAGCGAGGCGAATGCGCGAGCCACCTCCTGCTCGCGGCCCTCGCGGCAGTGCACGTCGCCGGCGGCGGCCACGCGGATCGCTGTCTCGCTTCGCTCTGGCATCCCTCGCCTGCGAGCTACCCCTCCGGGAGGCGTTGGACACCTGGGGAGGGGGTAGAGGAGTGGCATGAGCCAGACCGGCGGCTGCTTCGAGCAGATCGAGGGTGCCTTCAAGTCCGCGGCGCGGGTGCTGGACGAGGCGCGGATCGAGTTCATGCTGGGCGGCAGCCTCGCCGCCTGGGTGCACGGCGGGCCAGAGAGCTGCAACGACCTGGACCTGATCATCCGCCCCGACGACGCCGAGCGGGCGGTGGCCGCCTTCGAGTCGGCGGGAATGCGCACCGAGCGGCCCGTGGAGGGCTGGTTGGTGAAGGCCTGGGTCGACGACGCCCTGATCGACCTGATCTTCAAGCCGATGGGGGTGGAGATCGACGATGCCGCGTTCGAACGGGCCGAGGCGACCTCGGCCTGGGCGGTCCCGGTGCTGGCGATGGCTCTGGAGGACGTGCTGATCAGCAAGCTGCTCGCTCTGGACGAGCACAGCCTCGATCTGGAGCCGCTGCTGCAGATCGCGCGGGCCCTGCGAGAGCGCCTCGACTGGGGAGAGGTGCGCGCGCGTACCCAGGACTCGCCCTACGCCCGCGCCTTCATCGCCCTGCTCGAGGAGCTGCGCCTGATTCCGCACGACGGCGCCCGGCGCGCCGACCAGCCGCGGATCAGGGTGGCCACAGCCGGCGGCTGATCAGAGGGCACCGCCCGCCACCGCGGGTGCGGAGGGGTCGTCTCCGTCGTCGCCGATCTTCTCCCGGGCCAGGTACTCCTCGCCGTGCAGCGGGTCCTCCTTGGCGCGCTCGACCACGGCCAGCAGGTCGCTCATCGAGGCCACCTCCTCGACCTGCTCCTTGAGGAACCACTGCAGGAACTGCTCGCCCTGGAAGTAGCCGCTCTCCCGGGCGAGCCGAAAGAGCTGGTCGATCTCCTCGCCGACCCTCTTCTCCTGCTCCAGCGCCATCGCCACCGGCGCGACGACGTCGGGGAAATCGCCCTGCGGCGCCTCCACCGCGGGGATCACCGCCTTCTGGTCCGTGTCGAGCAGGAACTGGACCATCATCATCGCGTGGTTGCGCTCCTCGAGCGCCTGGCGGTAGAAGAACCCGGCGAGCTGGGGCAGGGTCTCCGCGTCGTAGTAGACCGCGGCCGCGACGTACTGATGGGCGGCGGCGAACTCGTTGGCGATCTGCTTGTTGAGCGCGTCTGCGAACTGCTGGTCGGCCACGTCGCGATTCCTCCTTCGCTCGCTGGGCCGCAGCCTACCGGCGTGGCCCGATTAGGCCGGCCGAAGCACTCAGCCTTCCCAGCGAAAGCCGACTTCGCTGGGCGCCGGATGCAGCGGGCTGGGGGGCAGGCCGGGTTCGGTGCCGTGCGTGTTGTAGCCCGAGGGAGCGACATCGTTGGGCGTGTCCGGGTGGAAGATCGAGGCCAGGTACTGGATCTGGCCGCGGCCGGGGCCGAGCTCCCACTGGCCGCCGCCGTAGGCTCCGATGTTGTGTTCGCGGCAGTGGTCGTATCCGGCGAACAGCTCCCTCAGCGAGCCGAAGCGCGAGGGCTTGATGTTGACCATCTTCGGCGGCCAGGGGCGGTCCTCGATGTCGGCGACCGAGTGGATCGGGGCGTCCCAGGTCACGCGGTCGGCAACGGGGTCGAGCAGGGGTTTGGTCTCCTCGTTGACGTCGGGGTCCTCCAGCCAGGCCTGGGGAAACGCCTCGATCAGCTTCCGATACAGCTCGGGGTCCGTGTCGACGTCGACGGGGGTCCCCTTGTACTGGCCCTTGAGGTCGAGCGAGTCCACCGCGCCGGTCTCGGCCAGCTGCGCGATCAGCTCGTCGCTCCAGTCGTTGGTCGGATCCAGCTTGAAGCGCAGCGAGGGGTAGACCTCGAGGCGCTTGCGGACGGGCTCGATCGTCGAGACCTGATCGCTCCCGGGCGGGGTGAGGCGCATGGAGACGACGAAGGTGACCGGGCGCGCCTCGCGGCCGAGGCGCTCGTGCAGCGTGGTGCCCGCCTGGCGCAGAGCCAGATCCAGGGCGGCGCTCTCGAACGCCCAGCGACGGTAGTTGACGGAGACCTCGCGCTCGGGCGGGGACGGAAAGAGCTCGAGCCCTTCGAGCAGCTTCGAGAAGGAGTCGACCGTGTGCTCGCCGGCCAGCTCCAGCGTCGGTCCGGCGTCGCGGAAGGCGACGTGGTCGAGGGCGTCGTAGACGACGTCCTCGCCCACCCCCTCGTGGCCGGCCCCCTTCAGGCGAATCACGGTGGTCAACCGCTCCATCTCCTCGGTGATCTTGAACTCGCGGCCCTCGAGCTCGTAGGAGTCGATCCGGAGGGGGAGCTCGGCGATGCGCTCGTAGCTGCTCACGGGCGGGGCAGGCTAGCCGAGCGCGGCCCGGGACGGTGCCGCCCGACTCAGCGGGCCGCTTATCCGCGACTTAGCCAGGCCGGTAGGGTGCTGCCGTTCAGACCGGCCGGGACCCCCGCAAGCACTTTAGGAGGAGAAGGAGATGGCCGAGGCGCATTCGCTCGACGCCGATGCCGGCAAGGGCCTCAAGGCCCTGGGCATCAACTGCACGCTGAAGCGCTCGCCGGAGGTCTCGAACACCGAGGCGCTGATGAACCGGGTGCTCGGCATCCTCGCCGAGCATGGGGTGGAGACCGAGATCCTGCGAGTGGTCGACTACGACGTCCGCTTCGGGGTGACCTCCGACGAGGGCGACGGCGACGAGTGGCCCCAGATCCTGGAGCGGATCAAGGCCGCCGACATCCTGCTGATGGGCATGTCGATCTGGTTCGGCGCCCGCTGCTCGGTGGCGCAAATGGTGATCGAGCGCCTCGACGGCACCTACAACGAGACCAACGAGGTCGGCCAGTACCCGCTCTACAACAAGGTCGCGGGCGTGGTCGTCACCGGCAACGAGGACGGCGCCCACGCCTCCGCGGAGACCACGCTGTTCAACATGACCCACCTCGGCTGCGTGGTGCCGCCCAACGCCGACACCTACTGGGTGGGAGACGCCGGGCCCGGCCCCTCGTACATTGAGGCCGGCGGCGAGGATCACGCCTACACGAAACGGACCAGCTCCTGGTGCGCGCACAACCTCCTGCACATGGCGCGGATCATGCGCGACAACCCGATCCCGCCGATCGGCAACACCCTGGAGGAGCACGGCGGCGACGTCATGCACGTAGGCTGAGCGGCGTCGGCATGAGTGCGAGGACCGAGCGGATCGAACGCGGCTATCGGAGCTGGAGCCAGGAAGCGCCCGACACCTCCGATCTCCCGCCCGACTTCGAGTTCCATCCGCCGCCCGACCTTCCGGGCGAGAGCGTCTACGCGGGCCCCGACGCCGGAGAGCGCTTCCGCCAGGCGCTCCGGGACGCCTTCGGCTCGGTCCGGGTCGAGCTCGACTCGATCTCCGAGCCCGGCGAGCACGCGATCGCCGCGGTTCGCATCGTCGCCACCGGCCGCCACACCGGAGTCGGCATCAGCCGCGAGGAGTTTCACCTGTGGAGCTTCGAGGGCGAGCGGCCGCTGTCGCTGCGCTGTTTCACCTCCCGCGAGGAGGCCGAGGCGGCGGCGCAGGAGTAGGGTCGCGCGGCGAGGACCCGTGCGCGAGCTCAACTTCATTGAGAAGGGCAGGCTGGAGTGGCGGGAAGCCGATCAGCCGAAGCTCGAGGGCGACGGCGAGGCTCTGGTGCGCCCCCTCGCGGTCGCCACCTGCGACCTCGATCTGCTCCTTGTGCGGGGGCTGGCGCCGGCGGAGGGGCCGTTCCCGTTCGGCCACGAGTGCGTGGCCGAGGTGACCGAGGTCGGCGACGAGGTCACATCCGTCCGGCCCGGCGATCGGGTCAGCGTTCCCTTCCAGATCTCCTGCGGCGAGTGCGAGACCTGCCGCCGCGGGCACACCGGCAACTGCGAGCGGGTCGAGCGGATGGCGATGTACGGGCTGCCGATGGGAGCCAACTACGGGGGGTTCCTCAGCGACTCCGCCCGAGTTCCCTTCGCCGATCCGATGCTGGTCCAGATTCCCGCGGGGATCGAGCCCGAGGCGGTGGCAAGCCTCTCCGACAACATCCCGGACGCCTGGCGCACCGTCGGCCCGCACCTGCGCGAGCGCCCCGGTGGGCCGGTGCTGATCTGCGCCGGCGGCGCCACGATCGCGCTCTACGCGGTCCAGATCGCGTTGGCGATGGGCGCCGAGCGGGTCGACTTCGCCGGCGGCAACTCGTATCTGCGCGAGCGCGCGGAGTCGCTCGGGGCCAACCTGCTCGAGCGGGAGTTCCCGAAGCGCCATGACTCTTACGCGATCTCGGTCGACGCCAGCGCCGACCCCGACGGCCTCGCCTGCGCCCTGCGCTCGACCGAGCCGGAGGGAGTCTGCACCAGCATCGGCATCTACTTCGCCGAGGCGACCCCGGTGCCGTTGCTCGAGATGTACACGAAGGGCATCCGCTTCCACACCGGCCGGGTCCACGCCCGACCGGCGATGGAGCCGCTCCTGGAACTGGTCCGGGAGGGCCGCTTCCAGCCCGAGCGGGCGACGGCCGAGACCGCGACCTGGGAAGAGGCGCCCGAGGCGATCGCCGGACACCGCTCGAAGCTGGTCATCTCGCGCCGCTAGCCGAGCGTCTCCGGCGCCACGCCGGGCGTGGGCTAGCTGGTCGCCGGGCGCAGCGCGGCCATGCGAGGCTGCAGGAAGAGCTGGGACATGGCCTCGGTTGAGGCGAAGAAGAAGAAGGCCCCGGCGCCCTTCTTGAGGCCCTTGCGGAGGCAGGCGTCAGCGAGTGCGGCGGAGGTCTTGGTGATCGCCATGCCGCTGCCGGTGGGGTTGTGGCTGAAGGAGATCTGCACGGCGAGGCTGTTGAGGTTGGGGCGACCCTTCTTCTTGATCTTGCGGCGGATCTTGATCTTGCGGACCTTGCCGCCCCGCTTCACCTTCTTGCGGATCACCTTGAAGCGGTACTGACCGTGGATCTGCTTGGTGCGGGCGGCGAAGCCCGAGGCGCCGCCGTCCGCGCAGGAGTCCTGGGTCTGGACACTCTGCAGCCCAAGCTTGCGCCCGCCGAGCCGGCGGTTCTTCTTGTTGATCGCCTGGGCGATCCGGCCGTAGTCCCACTTGCCGTGATAGACGGGGACAAGACCGACCCGCTTGCCGACGCCGGTGGGGTAGTTGGCGAGTGTGCCGGAGGTGAAGCCGAGCCACTTCTTGATCCGCTTCAGGGCGACCTTGTACTTTCCCCTCCACGGAGTGCGCCCCGGGACGGTCGCCCTGCCCTGGTTCCAGTCGATCGGCTCGAAGTCGCTCATCAGCGCGAAGACGCCGGGGTGGTCGTACAGCGTGAGGGCGAAGCCGGGGGCGCTGGGATTGAAGCTGAGCCCATTCAGGGCGACGATCCGGTTGCAGGGGAAGCGCGCCTTCAGGTTGTCGGCGAGCTGCTTGGCGACCGACTGATCCACCGGGGGCTCGGTGCCCGACGCGTTGCCGAGGAAGCGGGTGTTGATCACGAAGATGTCCTGGGGGCGCACTCGCCCGCCCAGCCCGCCCGTGGCGGAGTTGAAGTTTGTGTAGGCGTCGACGTTGGCCTGGGTGTTGATCCGCAGCAGCATCGTGAACCGGGTCGGACCCGGCCCGTTCGGGCTCAGGCCGCCCGGGAGGCCGCACGCCTGCGCCGCGGCACGCTCGGGAGCGACTACGCCGCCGCCCCCGGCGAACAGCGCGTAGACGAGCAGGGTCAGTGCCGCCAGCAGCGCCAGCGGCTGCAGCCTGCGCGGTCGGTCTTGTGCGTCGGCGATCGGCATCTGTGCGAGCGCGGAAGCTAGCCGCGCCCCCTGCAGAACACGGTCGATGCCTTGCAGTAGCGGTCCTGGGTGCGGCCTACGCCCGTTTCAGCGCTGTCAGGGCGAGCATCGCGTAGGCGACGTTGGCGGCGAGCAGGGCGGTGATCTGACCCGGCGAGTCATATGGGGGAGAGACCTCGACCAGATCGAAGCCGCGGAAGTCGATTTCGGTGAGCGCTCTGACCAGGTCCAGCGCCCGCGCCGAGCTCGGCCCGCCCGGCTCGGGCGTGCCGGTCGCAGGCGCGAAGGCGGGGTCCACGAAGTCGATGTCGAAGCTGAGCAGGGCGGGTCCTTCGCCGACCCGTGCGCGCGCCCGCGCGGCGTAGTCGGCGGGCGTCATTCCCGACAGCTCGGCCCACTGAATCAGCTCGAAGCCGAGCTCGCGCGCCTCGGCCAGGTCGCCCGGTCCGTAGAGGGGGCCCCGCATCCCCGCCATCAGCGACCGCGATGGATCGAGGAGGCCCTCCTCCACCGCGCGCCTGAACGGGGTGCCGTGGAAGTAGCGTTGGCCCCCGTAGGAGTCCCAGGTATCGGGGTGGGAGTCGAGCAGGACCAGTGCGAGCGGGCCGTGGACCGATGCGAGCGCCCGCAGCTCGGACAGGGCGATCAGATGGTCCCCGCCCAGCACCAGGGGAACCGCCCCGCTCCCGGCCACCCGGCCCAGACCCTCGGCGATCTGGGCGACGCCCCGCTCGGCGTCGCCGGGGGAGGCGACCATGTCGCCGCAGTCGACGATCTCCAGCGAGCCGAACACGTCGATCTCGGTTGCCGAGTCATAGGGGCGCAGCAGCACGGACGCGGAGCGGATCGCCTCGGGGCCGAAGCGGGCCCCGGCGCGGAAGCTGGTGCCGAGGTCGAATGGGACCCCCACGACCGCGACGTCGGCGCCGGCCGGATCGGCGCGGTGGGCCTGCCGGGCGAAGGTGCGCAGGCCGCTGAACCGCGGCGGGGACTCCTCCGGCGAGCCGTGCGCCTCAGCCATTCGCTTCCTCCAGCACCACCCGGATCGTCTGCAGACTGCGGTCGCTGGCGCCGCGCACCAAGCCGCCGTGGGCGAGGGAGTCAGCGATATAGGCGAGCGTGGGCGCGGTGAGGCGCTCACCGGGCAGGATATTGGGAACCCCCGGCGGGTAGGCGGCGAGGGACTCGGCGGCGATCCGCCCCTCCGCCCGCTCGAAGGGGACCACCTCCTGAGCGCCGAGGAAGGCGTCGCGAGGAGCGAGCTCGAGCGGGCCCCAGGGGGGCGGCTCGGCGAAGGCGCCGCGGCGCTCCCGGTCGGCCGGCTCGACTGCTTCGACCGCGTGGCGCAGGCCCTCGACCAGGCGCACGGCGGTGGGCTCGGCGCGCTCGCCGATCCCGAACACCCCCACCGCCACGTTCTCGGAGAACAGCTCGAGGTTGATGTCGTCGCGCTCGCGCATCAGCTCGGCGATCCTATGGCCGGTCGCGCCGGTGCCCCGGACATCGACCGCGAGGCGGAGCGGATCCCAGGCGGCGACGCTGGCGCCGCCCGCGAGCCGCTCGTCGAGCACATCGAGACCTTCGATCTCGCGGATCCGCTCGCGGGTACGGGCGAGGGTGGAGAGGGTCTCGTCCAGCAGCTCCTGGCCCCGGGTCGCGGCATGCCGCCGGGCGGCGTCCAGGGAGGCGGTCAGCAGTGAGTTGGGGCTGGTCGACTCGATCAGGGTCACCGAGCGGTCGACCACGTCCGGGTCCACCAGCTCGCCGGAGCCCAGATGCAGGATCGCCGACTGGGTAAGGCTGCCGACGACCTTGTGGGTGCTGGAGAGGACGAGGTCGGCGCCGCCGCGGAGCGCCCCGGGCGGCAGCTCGTCGTGGAAGTACAGGTGCGAGCCCCACGCCTCGTCGACGACCAGCGGCACGCCGTGGGCGTGGGCCACCTCGACCAGGTCGGGCACCCGCGCCACCGCCCCGAAGTACGTCGGTGAGACCACCATCGCCGCCATCGCCTCGGGGGCATCGGACAGCGCCCGCTCCAGGCGCTCGGGGGTGACGCAGTGCGCGATTCCCAGCTCCGGGTCGAGCTCGGGTGCGACGAAGATCGGGCGCAGCCCCGAGAGCACCAATCCGTCGATGGTCGAGGAATGAACGTTGCGCTGCACTACGACCAGCCCGCGGTCGGGTGGCCCCGCTCGGGTCCGCTCCGGCGCGTGGGCGAGGGTCAGGCAGATCGCGTGGTTTCCCCCCGAGGCCCCGTTGAGCAGGAACCAGCTTCGCTTCGCGCCCCAGGCCTCGGCGGCGAGGCGCTGCGCGCGCTGAAACGGGGTGGGCTCGGCGCCGACGTCGATTCCTTCGATTCCCGCCGGGATGTCGTGCAACAGGGCCGCCGAGCCGAGCGCCCCGGTCAGCTCCGGATCGGCCCCGTGGCCCTTGTGGCCGGGGATGTGAAGGCGCGCCGGCTGACGCTCGACATACGCGGCGAGGGCGTCCAGGTAGGGCGCTTCGGACTGCGGGTCCGGCTTCGCCATCAGGCGGCCCCTACCCGCAGAGTTCGCTCCGTCCGTCGACACCGTCGTCGCGGGCCCTAAGCGCCGTGCGGAGGGTCGTCCCCGGTGTACTCCGAGTAGGGATACCACCACTCCTTGGGTGCGATCTCGCTCTCGATGTGCACGTGCTTCGTCTCCTGGAAGGCCTCCAGCCCCTCGCGCCCCAGCTCCCGCCCCAGGCCGGACTGCTTGAAGCCGCCGAAGGGCCCAGCGTCGTTGTCGGTGAGCGGATCGTTGAACCAGACCGTGCCGGCCTTGATCTCGCGCATGCAGCGCAGGATCGTCCTGAAATCCTGCGTGTAGACGTTCGCTCCAAGCCCATAGCGCGTCGAGTTGGCGAGCTCGATCGCCTCGTCGAGGCTCTTCACGGGCACCAGGGGCGCCACCGGGCCGAAGGTCTCCTCGCTGAGCAGCTCGGTCTCCGCCGCGGCGCCGGTGACCACCGCGGGTGCGAAGAAGTGGCCGTTGCCCTGCCCACCATCGTCCCCGCCGACCACCACCTCGGCGCCCGCAGCGACCGCCGCCTCGACCTGCTCGGTGACCTTGCGCCGCTGCGCGGCGGAGACCATGGGGCCGATATCGGTCTCGTCGCGCATCGGATCGCCGATCACCAGCCTCCTGGTCACCTGCGCGAAGGCCTCCAGGTAATCGTCGTAGACGTCGCTGAGCACGTAGAACCGCTCGGCCGAGGTGCAGACCTGGCCGGAGTTGAGGAAGGCCGCCCAGGCCCCTCCCTTCGCCGCCACACCGAGCTTGTCGGAGACATCCGAGCAGACGATGAACGGGTCCTTGCCGCCCATCTCCAGGTTGACCCTGGCCACTCGGTCCACACAGGCGCGCGCCACCTTCTTGCCGGTCTCCACCGAACCGGTGAAGGCGACCCCGTCGACGCGCTCGTCGGAGGCGATCGCCGCGCCCACGTGGCCGTCGCCGGCGAGCAGGTTGACGACGCCGTCCGGGAGATGCTCGAAGCAGGGGGCGAGCATGAGGGTGGACAGCGGGGTCAGCTCCGAGGGCTTAGCCACCACGGCGTTGCCGGCAGCCAGCGCCGGCGCCAGCTTCCAGGCGAGTAACAACAGGGGGTAGTTCCAGGGCACGATGCAGCCCCAGACCCCATGGGGCTCCTTCAGGACCATGGCCAGCTGGGTGGACTCGATCGAGGGGATCACCCGACCTGCCGAGTCGCGCCCGATCTCGGCGTAGTAGTCGAAGCTGGCCGCGGTCCAGCCCACCTCGTCGGAGTTCTCCACCCGCGGCTTTCCCCCCTCCAGGGTCATCACCTCGGCGAGATCGTCGGTCCGGGCCCGCAGGCGCACCGCCACCTCGTGCAGCAGCTCGCCGCGGTCGACCGCCGGCATCCGCGCCCATTCCCGGGAGGCCCCGCGCGCCGCCGAGATCGCGGCGTCGAGCTGCTCGTCGCTGGGCATCCGCGCCGTGGCGATGACCTGCTCGGTGAACGGGTTCTCGACCTCGAGCTCTGCGCCCTGGCCGGCGACCTGTTCGCCGCCGATCAGCAGCCTGGTCTCCAGCTCGGGCATGGACCGATCGTATTGGAGCGGTGCGGCACCCGGGCCCGGCGCGTTCGTCACGGCCGCGGACGCCGACCGTAAAGGGATAGGCGGGGTAGGACGACCAGGGGGAGAAGGAAACCGGCCGCCCTATCCGCCCGCCTGCGCCGAGGCGAAACTCGGCGAAGACGAGGCGCTTATGTGGGCGGGCGCCGGAGTAGGGGGTCTCCGCACGCCCGCCCGCTGCCTCGACTCCCCTTGCGCGTACCCGCGGCCCGTACACCTAAACACTCGGAAACCTGGAGTTTCCGGCTTTTGGGCGCCGGAGCGCCGTTTGTCGCCCCTGTACTCCTCCCGTTTGTCCCACCCGCCCGGGGGTAATCTGATGCGGGAGGGAACCCTCCACGCGCCCTGCTGCGCGCGAACGCGGGGAGACGAGAAACGACGCACGCATTTTGCCCACCGCGACCAAGAGGAAGATGGACGAGCCTGCCCCGACTCCCGAGAGCGCCCAGCCATCTCCCGGGCCGGGCGAGCAGCTGGCGGGCGAGCGGATACTGCTTCGCCGGTACGCCGAGGATCGCTCGCCGACCGTCCGCGAGGAGCTGGTGGAGCGCTTCATGCCGCTGGCGCGTCGGCTCGCCTCGCGCTATGCGGGCGGCGCCGAGCCCTACGACGATCTCGTCCAGGTCGCCAGCGTGGGACTGGTCAAGGCGATCGATCGCTTCGACCCCGGACGCGGCACCGCCTTCTCCACCTTCGCCGTCCCCACGATCCTCGGTGAGCTGAAGCGCCACTTCCGCGATCGTGGCTGGTCGGTCCACGTCCCCCGTGACGTCCAGGAACGGATCCTCAAGGTGGAGCGGGCGCTTGCCGAGTTGCCCTCGAGGCTGGGCCGGGTGCCCACGGTCAGTGACATCGCCGAGCGGCTCGAGATCAGCGACGAGGAGGTCTTGGAGGCGATGCACGCCTCGCAGGGCCACCACGCAGTCTCGCTGGACGCCGCCTCGTCGCTCGCGGACGGTGAGGATCCGGCGCCGCTCTCGGATCGGATCGGCGACAAGGAGCTGGGCTTCGAGACCGTCGAGTACGGGGCGTCGATCCAGCCTACCCTGGCGGAGATCTCCGAGCGCGATCGCAAGGTGCTGCACCTGCGCTTCGTCGAGGACATGACCCAGAGCGAGATCGCCGAGCGGGTCGGCGTCTCCCAGATGCACGTATCGCGGATCCTGCGAGCCACGCTGGAGCGGCTGCGCGAAGCGGTCCAG
>CAYZPZ010000031.1:0-14125 GCA_964480205.1 uncultured Conexibacteraceae bacterium | reverse complement strand
CCGCCAAAGCCCCGGGGTCGCCACCCTGGCGAACTTGCCGCTGCCGCGCTCCTCCGCGGGGATCGCCTCGAAGGCCTCCCCCTCGACCGCCACCCGAACCGCCTCCTCGCCGGCCTCGAGTCCGAGCCACTCGTAAAGATCGGCAAGGATCTCTCCCGTTCGCTCCAGCAGCTCCTCGTACTTGACCATGAAGCGCCGCTCCGCGGGGAGCTGGTCATAGGCGCTCTGGACAACCTCCATCCGGAACGTCCAGGTGTGGGCCTGGTCCTCGACGAAGGCGAGCCGGTCCTCCAGCTGCCTCAGCGGCCGCTTCAACCCGCGCTTCCCGAGCCAAGTGCCCCGCTCCACCGCGTCGATCACCGAGTCGACGGCGTCCCGCCCGTCCCGGACCAGGAAGATCAGTCTCGACTCGGGCAGCAGCGACATGATCATGTCCGCGGCCTGGGAGCCGTTGGGCTCCTTGACTACGGTGATCGGCCTCCGGATCTTCGCCATGCGCGCCTTCGCCCTCGCCTCGCTGCGGAGCCGATCCAGGATCATTCCCCGGGCGCGGGGGCCCCAGGAGCTCCGAAAGCGATCCGAGAAGAAGTACTGCGACTCGCCAGCGAGCACGGTGCTGAACCGCAACTGGTCGGCGGGGAACTGGCCGGCCCGCAGCCCGAGAAGACTCGGTGCGAAGGGAGCCAGGTGGAAGCCGATCAGCGGCTCGTCGAGGGGCACCACCCGTCCCGAGCGGTTGAGGAGCCGCAGCAGCCAGGTGCTGCCGCTGCGCGGCGAGCCGAAGATCCAGCAGAGGCGCCGCTCGAAGGTGGCCATTCGCAGGGCCGTGGGCGGATAGAGAATCCGGTGCGAGAGCCGGCGAAGCTGGGCTTGGGGCCGCCCCATCAGACGTAACCGAACTGACGCAGGCGGTCACCCATGGCCCGCGCCATGATCTCCTGCTCTTCCTCGCTCAGATTCTCCCGCCACGATCCCGGTCTGGCGGCTCGCATGAACTTGCCGCTTCCGCGCTCTTCGGCCGGTGTCGCCTGGAACGACTCGGCCTCGACAGCCGCCGCCAGCTGGTCGTCGTCGACCTTGACTCCCAGCCACCGGAACAGTTCACCCAAGACCTCGCTCGTGCGCTCGAGCAGATCCTCGTACTTGACGAGGATGCGCTGCTCAGCGGGAAGCCGCTCGCATGCGGCCTGGACGATCTCGGTTCGAAACCGCCACGTGTGCGCCTGATGCTCGACGAGCGCGAGCCGGTCCGGCGAGGGTCTCGCCCGATATCCGAACTGCTCGAGCCAGGTCCCGCGCTCCACTGCGTCCACCATCGAATCGACCACGTCACGGCCATCGCGGATGAGGAAGATCACGCGGGACCTGGGCAGCAGCGACAAGACCATGTCCGCGGCCTGGGAGCCATTGGGCTCCTTGACGACGACGATCGGCCGGCGGAGCTTCGCCATTCGCGCCTTCGCCCTTGCCTCGCTGCGGAGCCGGTCGAGAATCAACCTCCTGGTGAGCGGGCGCCAGGAGCGCTCGTAGCGCCTGGAGAAGAAGTAGTGCGGCGTGTTCTCCATCATGGTCGTGAAGAGCCACTGCTCCTGGGGAAGGTGGGTCGCCCTCAAACCCAGCAGGTTCGGTGCGAAGGGCGCCAGGTGGACGCCGATCAGCGGCTCGTTCATCGGCACCACCCGGCCGGACCGGTTGAGCAGACGCAGAAGCCAGGTGCTCCCGCTGCGCGGGGATCCGAAGATCCAGCAGAGGCGTCGCTCGAAGGTCGTCCGCCGCAGGTAGATGGGAGGGTGGACGATGCGGCGGGAGAGCCGGCGGAGGTCAACTCGCGGCCGCATGGCCGCATACTACCGTCGGCCCTCGCACCGAGGCCCGGCTTGCGCCCGCCCGCCGACCGGGTCTGACCGCGCCGGCCAGCGAGCTTCCCACCGGCGTGAGCCGCCGCGCGGATCGCTATTCTGAGGCGCCTTGGGAGGCATGGCTCGACGGACGGAGCTCCCTTGGGTCCCGTGCGGAGGGTGGTTCGCGGATCGTGCCGGTGGAGAAGGATCGAGCGACGTAGTCGCCCACATGGAAACCCAAAGGCATTTCAACGCAGAGGACGCAACGCTGGGACCCGGGTGGGGCCAGGCGCCGCCGGCGGCCAGACGGCTGGATCCGGGCGAGCCCGTGCCGGAGGCGAGCCGGATCGGCGCCCTCTCGACGGCGATCAAGCGCGCGCTTGACCTGATCCTTTCCCTGATCGGCCTGATTCTGCTCGCGCCGGTGATGCTCGTGATCGCGATCGCAATCAAGCTCGACTCCCCGGGGCCCGTGATCTATCGCCAGCCCCGGGTCGGTCGGCGTGGCGTCTTCGAGATGCTCAAGTTCCGCACCATGGAGGATGGCGCCGACGGGATGCGGGAGGCGCTGCGCCACCTGAACGAGAACGACGGGATCCTGTTCAAGAGCACCCGCGACCCACGGGTCACCCGGATCGGCCGGCTGCTGCGCCCCGGTTTCCTCGACGAGCTCCCGCAGCTCTTCCAGGTGCTGATCGGGCAGATGAGCCTGGTGGGGCCGAGGGCGATGCCGCCGCAGATGAACGCCGCGATCGATCAGCCCTTCCGCGAGCGGCGCCTGGTCGTCCGCCCCGGGATCACGGGTTGCTGGCAGATCGACGGCACCGAGCGCCGCCGCTCGATCCAGGAGATGGCGAGAATGGATGCCGAGTACGTCACATCCTGGTCGCTCCGCGAGGACCTGCGGATCCTGCTCAAGACGGCCCCCTACGTCCTCACCCGCCGGGGCATATAGGCGAAAGCTGCCCCGCTACATGCGCTCGGGAGCGGAGATCCCGAGCAGCTCGAGCGTCCGGGCGATCGTCCGCGCGGTGAGCACGCACAGCCTGATCCGTTCGGACTCCACCCCCTCCCCCTCGGCGCCCACCACCCTGCAGTCGCGATAGAACGCGTGCAGGTCGGCCGCCGTGGCCGTGGCAAAGGCGCAGAGCCGATGCGGCGCTCGACGTGCCGCCGCCTCCGAGATCTCCGAGGGGAGCTCGAGCAGCCTCCGCACCAGGGCTCGCTCGGAGGGCTCGAGCGCGCGGTCGGGCTCCGGCCCGCCGCCGCCGAGAGCGGCCGCGACCGCGGCATCCCCAGCGTTCCTGAGGATGCTCGCCGTCCGCGCGTGCGCGTACTGGACGTAGTAGACGGGGTTGTCGTTGGAGGTGCGCCGGGCGAGCTCGAGATCGAGGTCCACCGAGGTCTCGTGGCTGCGTTGCAGCATGAAGAAGCGGGTGGCGTCCGCGCCGATGTCGTCGAGCAGCTCGTTGAGCGTCACGAACTCCCCCTTCCGCTTCGACATCTGGGCGCGCTCGCCCCCCTCGACCACGTGGACGAGCTGCATGATCGCGATCTCGAGTCGATCGGGGTCCAGGCCGAGCGCCTCGATGCCCGCCCTCAGGCGCGGGGTGTAGCCATGGTGATCCGCACCGAGGACGTCGATCGCTCGATCCGCTCCCCGTTCGAACTTGTCGCGGTGGTATGCGATATCGGCCAGGTAGTAGGTCGGCCCCCCTTCGGATCGAACCAGCACGCGGTCCTTGTCATCGCCGAGCGCGCTGGATCGCAGCCAGGTGGCACCCTCCCGCTCGTACAGCCAGCCGGAGTCGCGCAGGTCGCGGAGCGCGCGCTCCAGATCGCCTCGGTCGCGCAGCGCGCGCTCCGAGCTCCAGGTGTCGAACTCGACCCCGTAGCGACGCAGCGTCGCCTCCGCCTCACCCCTCATCAGCTCGGTCCCCCTCCGCCCCAGCTGATCGAGCTCATCGGGCTGCACCCCCTCGGCCGCCAGCCGCTCGCCGATCTCGGCGACGTAGGAGCCCTCATAGCCGTCCTCCGGCGCGCTCTCGCCGCGAATGCTCGCCGCGATCGAGCGCGCGAACCGCTCGGTCTGGCCCCCGACGTCGTTGACGTAGTACTCCCGGGCGACGGTGTGGCCCATGAACGCAAGCAGGCGGGATACCGAGTCCCCATAGGCGGCGTGGCGGCCGCCGGCGGCCGTCAGCGGGCCAGTGGGGTTCGCGGACACGAACTCGACCAGGATGCGCTCCGGCTCCAGCTCGCTGCTCGGGCGACCAAGCGTCTCGCCCGCGGCCGTCAGCTCCGCGACGGCGTGCCGATACCAGGCATCCGACATGGACAGGTTGAGGAAGCCGGGACCCGCTACGTCGACCCCCTCGAGAGAAGGGCCCAGATCCCGCTTCAGGAGGTCCGCGAGCCGCTCGGCGAGCGTTCTCGGGCTCGCCCCGAGCGCGGGCGCGAGCAGCATCGCCACGTTGCTCGAGTAATCGCCGAACTCCGCCCTGGAGGGCCGTTCCAGTCGCGGTCCTGCCCCCTCCGGGTGGGAATCATGGACCGAAGCGGCAGCGGCCTCCACGGACGCCTCGAGCGCGGCGATGGGATCGGAGGGCATTGCGTGGACTCTAGGACCCCCTTTCAGCCGGCGCCCCCCCGGTCGCGGGACCGGCGTCCTCGACCGGCGTCTTCGGAATAATCCCGGGCGCATGGATGTGGGAGCGAAAGTCGTGATCCTCTGCGGAGGGCGCGGAACCCGACTGCGGGAACACGCGGCGGCTATGCCCAAGCCGCTGGTCGAGGTCGGCGGCCGGCCGATCATCTGGCACGTGATCCAGATCTACGCCCATCAGGGGTTCACGGACTTCCTGCTGCTCACCGGCTATCGAAGCGAGCAGATCTCGAGCTGGGCGGAACGCGCCCACTGGGCGGAGGACGTGACCGTCGAGTGCCTGGATACCGGGGCCACCACCCCGACCGGCGGCCGGGTGAAGCTGGCGGCCGAGCGAATCGGGCCGGACCCGTTCATGCTCGCCTACGCGGACGGGGTCGCCGACATCGACCTCCGCTCCGTGGCGGAGTTCCACGATTCGCACGACGGCATCGCCACCCTCGCGGCCGTGAAGCCCACCCTGCCCTTCGGGCTGACCGTCCTGGACGGGGACGGCTTGGTAGTCGGCTTTCAGGAGAAGCCGCGGCTGGACCGCTGGATCAACGTCGGCTTCTTCTGCTTCGGGGCGGGGATCTTCGACTATCTCGACGAGGAGAGCGTGCTGGAACGCGAGCCGCTGGAGGAGCTCGCCGCCGACGGCCAGCTCCGCGCTTATCGCCACGAGGGCTTCTGGCATCCGATGGACACCTACAAGGACCAGATCGTCCTCAACGACCTCTGGGCCTCGGGTGAGCCGCCGTGGCGGGTGTGGACCGAGGACCCGATCATCTGAACGTCCCTCCCAGCTAGGGGACGCCGCCCGCGGTGCGCGCGAAGGCGTACCAGGCCGGCCTCGGCTGCCCCGCGAGGTCGAACAGTCCCATGCGGGCGGCCCAGTAGTCGACGCCCGGCGGATCGAAGTCCTGGAAGCTGAAGTAGAAGGCGGCCTTGAGGCCGAGGCGCTTGCGGCCCTTGCGCATCCGCCTGAGGCTCTTCTTCAGTCGCCTCGCCTGGGAGCGGGGCGTGGCCTTGACCGGCGAGCTCCCCCAGCGCTCGCCGCCGACGCTCCAGCCGAACTCAGTCACCCAGATCTTCTTCTTGCGTGCGCCCGACCTGTTCAGCGCCTTGCGGATGGTCCGGATCCCCTTCAGCACCAGCTTCGGCGAGCGCCCGTAGGGATGGACCCCGACGATGTTGACTCGCTTCTTCACCCCGCGGCGCTTCAGCAGCTTGCGGAGGTAGCGAGCGCCCCCCATATTGCCGGGACCGAGCGTCTTGTAGGGGATCAAGCCGGCCAGAACCACCTTCGCCTTGCGGTCGCCCGCGCGCAGGGAACGGTGGGTCAGCCTGAGCAGCTTCGCGTAGCCGCCTGGGCTCGGGCGCGAGCCCCAGAAGCCCTCGAGGTTCACCTCGTTCCAGACCTGCCACTGGCGAATCGGCGAGTAGGGCAGCTCGGGATGGGCCGCCCAGAACGTGCCCTGGCGTCCGTAACGACCGGCCAGATCCCGCACGAATGCGCCCCACCTCGAGCGGGCGTCCGCGGTGTGGATCGGGGGGACGGCCATCGCCGGCCCCGAGCCGCTGCCCCGCACCAACCACGGTGGAACGCCGAAGAGGACCGGCAGCAGCCTGACACCGCTGGCGGCGGCGCGAGTCACCACCGCATCCGTCGCGGTCCAGTCGCGCGTCCCGGGACTGGGCTCGACGGCACCCCAATAGAAGACGCCCCGGACGATGCCCACACCACCCGCGCGGGCCTTGTGAAACTGGGCGGCCGAAGGGAACGGGGCGGCGCCGACGCCGTAGTGGAAGCTCTTCTTCGCGCTCGCCGGCTCCGCGGCGGCGACGCCGATCAGGAGCATCGAGACGCAGAGCAGCGCGGTGCGCCGGGAGAGGGCCATCTGGGCACGGTAACCCCGCCGAGCCACGAATGTCGCGGTTCCGCGGTGAGCGATCGGAGCGTGGGGCGGGACGCCTCGGGCTCCCTCAGCGGTGATACGGCTCACCGCTGAGGATCTTGGCCGCGCGGAAGAGCTGCTCCAGCAGCACCACCCTGGCCAGCTGGTGCGCCATGGTCTGCGGGCCGAGCGAGAGCCGCTCGTCGACCAGCTCGAGCACCTCGGCCGGCACCCCGCGCGCGCCACCGACCACGAAGCAGACCTGCCTGGCCTCCAGCCTGCGCTCCTCCAGCCAGTTGGCCCAGGCGCGGGAGGAGAGGGAGCGCCCGCCCCGGTCGAGCGCAACCACGTGGGCCCGGTCGGGAAGCCGGCCGGGGATGTTGAGCTCGTCGCGGACCTCGATCAGCTCCACCGGCTGGTGGCGGCCGAGCAGCCTCCGGTAGTGCGCCTCCGCCTCGGCGAAGGGGTCCTTGGCCTTGCCGACGGCGATCAGGCTGACCTTCACCGCGCCCCCGCCGGGGCGTCGCCGGCGCCGGCCTGCTCGCGCCGCCAGGCCAGCGCCGCCCCGATTCGCTCGGTGGTCGCGGGATGGGTGCGGAGCAGTGCCCTCACCCACCCGGGCGGGTCGGGGTCGGAGACGTTCCGCACCGCGAGCCTGCGCTGCAGTCCGATCAGCGCGTCCGGATCCTCGGTCAGCTCCAGCGCCTCCGCGTCGGCCTTGGCCTCTACCGCGCGGGAGAGCTGGTTGCCGACCACGCCGATTCCGAACGAGGCGACCGCCAGCGCCAGCGCCAGCGCGGGCAGCTGCGACGGGGTACCGGGTTGACCCCATCCGCGCCCCGCCAGGGCTTCGCTGAGCCGAGCGACGAACAGCATTCCCAGCGGCGCGCTGATCGCCACGAACAGCAGGCCCCGGGGCACGTCGCGCTCGGCGACGTGGGCGAGCTCGTGGGCCACCACCGATCGCCGCTCGCCGCGGTCGAGGTCCTCGAGCAGGTTGTCGTAGAGGACCACGCGCTTGGTCGGTCCGAGCCCCCCGACGTAGGCGTTGAGCGCTGTGCTGCGGCGGCTCGCGTCCACGCGGTAGACCTCACCGATCTCCACCCCCGCCCGCTCCCCCAGCTCCAGCACGTCATCGCGGGCGGGGCCCGGCTCGAGCTGGTCGAAGTCGTTGAACAGCGGCGCCAGCACCACCGGCGCCAGCCAGCTGAAGACCACCGCCACCGCGACCACGGCGCCGGCGGCGGGCAGCCACCAGTGCCGCTCGAACCGACGGATCAGAGCAAGGGCGCCGGTGCCCAGGGCTGCCGCCAGCGCCGCGGTCACTCCAGTCGCCTTGCCCCAGTCTCCCGCCCATTCCCCCAGGCTCTGGGTGGAGAGGCCGACATCGACCGAGCGCTCGTGAGCGGCCACGTCGAATGGCAGCGCGGCGACCGAGACCACCGCCACCAGGCCCGCGGCGGCTGCGGCGCCCCCGGCCAACGGCCGCTCGGCGGCGCGCTCCAGCGCCCTCCGAGCGATCGCCGGCCGACCGACGATCAGCAGCACGAGCACGGCTCCCTGCGCGGCCAGGCCCCCGCCGAACAGCAGCCGCTGATCGGCGTGGTAGTCGCGCGCCCGCTCAAGCTGCTGCGGCTCGAAGTAGGCGGACTCCGAGACCTCGAGCGGTTCGATCACGTCGCCGGGGCGAAGCGCCCACGCCGCGGCTTCCGCGACCACGACCGCCGCGACCGCGGTCGCCCCGAGCTTCACCCACGTCGGTGCTCTCTGCCTCGAGGTCATCGGGGCGCGCCGGACCGCCGCGCGAGCAGCCGCTCGACCTCGTCGGCGAAACGCTGCTTGAAGCTGGCGGTGCAGAAGGCCGAGGCATGACGGGCGAGCGCCTGCGGGTCGAAGCGATCGAAGTCCACCTCCCTCAGCACCTCGGCGAACTCGTCGACGTCGCCGCGCTTGAGCAGGATCCCGGTTTCGCCGTCGATCACCGTCTCCAGCACTCCCCCGACGCCGAGGGCAACCACCGGCCGCCCGGCCGCCTGCGACTCGACGGCCGCGATCCCGAACTCCTCGACGTTCGGGACCAGGAGGGCGCGGGCCTCGGCCAGAATCCCCGGCAGCTCGGAGTCCCCAACCCGCCCGAGGAAATCGAGGCCTGGGGGTGAAGATCGAGGTAGGAGTGGAGGCTGGTGGTCCCCGCCTTCGCGGCGCCGATGATGATCAGGTTCGGGGCGCGCGCACGCTCGCGCGGGCCGAGCGACGGCCGCCTGCTCATCGCTCGGCTCGCGCGTTGACGTACGCGATCCGGGTCACCGCGGCCGAGCCTAACGCTGATCTAGTCTGCGGCCGTGTCAGACGGGCCGCTGCTCATCCTCGGATCCAGCGGTTTCGCCGCCCGCCATCTCGTCACGGCAGCGGAGGCCGAGGGGGTCGAGACAGTCTGCGCCGCTCGCAGCGGCGACTGCGACCTCCACTTCGACCTGCTCGATGCGAGCTCGGTCGAGCGCGCGATCGAGGCGGCGGCACCCGGCGCGGTGATCAACCTCGCTGGGTTCGCGTCGGTCGGCCAGAGCTGGGGCGATCCCGCCGCCGCGTTCGAGGCGAATCTCGTGGGCGCGGTCAACGCGCTCGAAGCGGTCGCCCGCAGGGCGCCCGGTGCCCATCTGGTCTTCATCTCCTCAGGAGAGGTCTACGGGGAGGTGCCCGAGGCGGAGCTGCCGGCGCGCGAGGAGCATCCGCTGGCGCCGCTCAACCCCTACGGCGCCAGCAAGGCGGCGCTCGAGATCGCCTGCGCCCAGTACGAGCGCGCGCACCGACTCAGGATCGCGGTGGTGAGGGCCTTCAACCAGCTCGGCCCGGGCCAATCGGAGCGGTTCGCCGCCTCCAGCTTCGCCCGCGAGATCGCCGCCGCCGAGCGATCCGGCGCGGGGACGGTTAGGCTGGCGACCGGCAACACCGGCGTCGCCCGCGACTTCGTGGACGTGCGCGATGCCGCCCGCGCCTACCTGCTGGTGATCGAGCGGGAGCTCGTCGGCACCTTCAACGTTTGCAGCGAAAGAGCGATGGCGATCAGCGAACTGATAGACGAGCTCTCCCGCACTGCCCGCGTCGAGGTCGAGCCCCGGACGGATCCGGCCCGCTTGCGGCGGGCCGAGCCGGCCATGGTCTACGGCTCTGCCGCGCGGCTGCGGCAGGCGACGGGCTGGCGACCACAGATCCCGATCGCCCGCAGCCTCGCCGACCTGCTCGAATGGTGGCGGCTGCGACTGGAGCCGCGGTGAGCGGCCGGCGGGCGCTGATCACCGGAATAAGCGGCCAGGACGGCAGCTACCTGGCCGAGCTGCTGCTCTCCAAGGGCTACGAGGTCCACGGGCTGGTCCGCCACGCCTCCACCCACACCTTCGCGCGACTCACGGACATCCGCGACCGGGTCACCCTTCACACCGGTGACGTGCTCGACCAGCGCTCCCTCACCACCGCGATCGCCGCCTGCGAGCCGGGCGAGATCTACAACCTCGCCGCGATGTCGCTCGTCTCTGCCTCCTGGGCGCAGCCCACGTTGACTGCCGAGATCACCGGCCTCGGCGTGATCAGGGTGCTCGAGGCGATGCGCGAGGCCGCGCCAGAGGCGCGCTTCTACCAGGCCTCCTCCTCCGAGATGTTCGGGCAGGCGGCCGAGACTCCCCAGCGCGAGACCACCCAATTCCACCCCCGCAGCCCCTACGGCGTTGCGAAGGCGTTCGGTCACCACGCCACGATCAACTACCGTGAGAGCTACGGGCTTCACGCCAGCTCGGGAATCCTGTTCAACCACGAATCTCCCCGGCGGGGGCTCGAGTTCGTCACCCGTCGGGTCACCTACGGCGCCGCCGCGATCAAGCTGGGCATCCACGACAAGCTCGCCCTCGGCAACCTCGAGGCGCGCCGCGACTGGGGGTTTGCGGCCGACTACGTCGAGGCGATGTGGCTGATGCTCCAACAGGACGACCCCGGCGACTATGTCGTCGGGACCGGCGTCAGCCATTCGGTCGCGGACCTGGTGCGGCTCGCCTTCGGCCACCTCGACCTCGACCCTGACCGACACATCGAACAGGACCCCGACCGGCTCCGACCGGCTGAGGTCGACGAGCTCGAGGCCGATGCATCGCGCGCCCGGAGCAAGCTCGGTTGGGAACCGCGAACCAGCTTCGAGCAGCTCGTGTCGCTCATGGTCGAGGCGGACCTGGAGCTGCTCGGGGGCAACTAGGAACCCCCGCTCGCCCTGGACCGATGCGCGTAGCGATCCTCACCGACATCCACGCCAACCTGCCGGCGCTCGAGGCGGTCCTCGAGGCGATCGACGCCGAGGGCATCGAAACGCGCTGGTGCCTGGGCGACGTGGTCGGCTACGGGGCTCAGCCCGACGAGTGCGTCGAGCTGGTCTCCGAGCGCTGCGAGCTATGCCTGGTCGGCAACCATGACCTCGCGGTCACCGGCGAGATCGACACCGATGTGTTCTCGGCCTCGGCGGCCGAGGCCGTGGAGTGGACCCGTCACAACGCCACCGAGGAGACGATCGGATTCCTGAAGGGCCTGAAGCCGGAGGCCACCGATCGCGAGGTGGGCCTCTACCACGCCTCGCCGCGCGATCCGGTCTGGGAGTACGTGCTGGCCCTCGACCAGGCGCTGGAGTGCATGGAGGAGCAGTCAGGGCGGGTCAGCCTGATCGGTCACTCCCACATCGCCCTCTATTTCGCAGATGGAGATGGCGACGGCGGCAGGGGCAGACAGGCGCCCGGCGGACACCAGCTCGACTTGGGCGACGGCCGCTGGCTGCTCAACCCGGGCAGCGTCGGCCAGCCGCGGGACGGCGATTCACGGGCCGCCTGGCTGGAGCTGGACACGGACTCCTGGAAGGTCACCTACCACCGCGTTGAGTACGAGATCGACCGCGCGGCCGAGGCAATTCGGGGGGCGGGGCTCCCCGATGTGCTCGCCGACCGGCTCTACGTGGGGCAATAGAGGGGATGGCTAGACTCGCCGCGATGTCAACTCTGAAGGGACTGATCGCCGCGGCGGCCCTCGCCGCGGCCCTGGGCCTGTCTGCCTGCGGCGACGACGAGCCCGAGCCGTCGATCCCGTCCTCCGACGCCCAGACCCTGATGGCCACCCTGGAGGAGATCCAGGCAAACGTCGACGCGGGAAGCTGCCTGGTCGCCGGCGACAAGGTCGATGAACTGCGCTCGGAGATCGATGATCTACCGGACGAGGTCGACGAGGACCTCCGCGGAGGGCTGGAGAACGGCGCCGACCGGCTCAGCATCCTGGTCAACGACCCCGATCAGTGCGAGCGCCCCGAGGAGCCCGAGACCACCACCCAGGAGACAATTACCGAGGAAACCGAGCCGACCACCACCGAGGAGACCACCACCGAGGAGACGACCACGGAGCAGACTCAGCCGACCACACCGACCACGCCCGGCGGCGGGGGCGGCACGGGCGGGCTCGGCCCCGGCGGCGGGGGCGGGCAGTGAGCCCTCGGGGCCCGAAGGGCGAGCTGATCTCCGATCGCTACCGGGTGGAGGACCGCCTCGGTTCAGGCGGGATGTCCACGGTCTTCCGCGCCACCGACACCATCCTGGAGCGCACGGTCGCGGTCAAGATCCTCGCCGAGCACCTCTCCGACGACGACCGCTTCGTCGCCCGCTTCCGGCGCGAGGCGCTGGCGGTGGCGAAGCTGGTCCATCCGAACATCGTCCAGGTCTACGACACCGGCAACGACGCCGGTCAGTACTACATCGTCATGGAGTACGTCAAGGGCAAGTCCGGGGCCCAGCTGCTTCAGGCTCAGGGGCAGCTCGACCCGGAGACCACGGTGGAGATCGCCGTGCAGGCCTGTGCCGGGCTCGACTACGCCCATCGCCACGGGATCATCCATCGTGACGTCAAGCCCGGCAACCTGATGATCATCGGAGGGCCGGCGGGCGGGGGCGAGATGACCGTGAAGCTCGCCGACTTCGGCATCGCCCGCGCCACCGAGCAGACCCGGATCACCCAGGTCGGGTCGGTGGTGGGTACCGCCGCCTACCTGGCCCCTGAGCAGGCCCGGGGCGACGAGGCGACACCCTCCTCCGACGTCTACTCCCTGGGGGTCGTGCTCTACCAGTTCCTCTGCGGACGGCTTCCCTACGAGGGGGCCTCCCTGGCCGAGCTCGCGGTGCGCCAGCAGTCCGAGCAGGCACTGCACCCGAGCTCATACAGCGACGACGTGCCGCAAGCCGTCGGCGACGCGGTCCTGGTCGCACTGGAGGCCGACTCCCGGCACCGATTCGCCGCCGCCGGCGAACTCGCGGACGCCCTGCGCCGCGCCCTCGGCGGAGAGGCGCCCGCGACCGGCGCCACCCGCGTTCTCTCCGACGATCCGACCGCCGCCACCAGGCACATGCCCCGCACCCAGGCGACCCGCCAGCGCCGACCCGCGCCGCGCCGGCGCCCCGCACCAGCCCCCCAGCCGCCCCGTCAGCGGCGCGGGAATGTGGCGCGCAACCTGCTCGCCCTGGTCGCGCTCCTGCTGCTGGCCGCGGCGGTGGCGGCGATCGTGGTGTTGGCCACCAGCGGGGGTGGGGGGAGCGGCGCCGACGTCTCGATCGAGGACAGCGTCCAGGGCCAGATCGACGAGCTGGAGCGCGTGATCCAGGAGAACGTCACCCGCTAGCGAGCCGCGAGGACACCGCCCACGGCGGAGCCCCCGCGAGCACCCCACTCGAGTAGGCCTGCAGGCGTCCGGATCGGATCGCGTCGCGAGCCCCGCAGACCAGCCGCTCGATGTAGGTGAGGTTGTGCAGCGTCAGCAGCCGGGCGCCGGTCAGCTCCTTGGCGCGGGCCAGGTAGTGCAGGTAGGCGCGGCTGTGGCGGCGACACGCCTCGCACGGGCACCCCTCTGCGATCGGGCCGTCCTGGTCGGCGAAGCGGCCCTTGGCGAGGTCGAGCCGGAAGCGGGATTCGGGCTGCGGCGCGAGCGCGACCCCATGTCGCGCCAGCCGGGTAGGGACCGCGCAGTCGAACAGATCGATCCCCCGCGCGATCCCGGCGAGCAGGTCGTCGACCTCGCCGATCCCGAGCAGGTGGCGCGGTGCCAGGTCGGGAAGATCCGGCGCGGTCGCCTCCAGGACGCCGGCCATCTCCTCCTTGTCGCGGCCCAAGGTGCCGCCGATCGCGACCCCGTCGAGCGGCGCCGCGGAGACGCGCGCGGCCGACTCCCGCCGGAGGTCGGGGTAGACCCCACCCTGGACGATGCCGAAGAGGGCCTGGCGCTGCGGGCCCTGCTCGCCGTGCCACTCCAGGCAGCGATCCAGCCAGCGGTGCGTGCGCTCGGTTGAGCGCGCCGTGTAGTCGCGATCGGCGTGGTAGGGCGTGCACTCGTCAAAGGCGAGCGCGATGTCCGACCCGAGCTGCGCCTGGATCGCCATCGACTCCTCGGGGCCGAGGAAGCGATCCGACCCGTCCAGCAGCGAGCGGAAGGCGACACCGCGCTCGGAGATCTCCACCTTCGCCCCGGCGTCGACGCCGCCGCGCCGCCCCTTGATCTCGTCCGCGATCCCGCCGTGGGCGAGCGAGAAGACCTGAAAGCCGCCGGAGTCGGTGATGATCGCTCGCTTCCACCCCATGAACCCGTGCAGGCCGCCGCGGTCGGCGATTCGCTCCTCGCCGGGGGCAAGGTGGAGGTGGAAGGTGTTCCCGAGCACCAGCTCGAAGCCGAGGTCCGCGAC
>CAYZPZ010000030.1:0-14337 GCA_964480205.1 uncultured Conexibacteraceae bacterium | reverse complement strand
TCGCGGCGCGCTGGGACCTGCTCGCCGACCTGCTCTCGATCGAGGACTTCCTGGTTCCGGCTCCCACCGGGATCGCCGAGGCCCTGGTTGAGCACCGGTCGACGCTCGCCGACAACGCCTGGGTCACGCTGCAGGAGATCGCGCTCGGCTTCGGGCTGGCGCTGATCGCCGGGATCTCGCTGGCGATCGGGATCCATCTCTCGGAGACCGCGCGGCGGGCAATCTATCCGCTGCTTGTCGCCTCGCAGACGGTTCCGATCATCGTGATCGCGCCGGTCCTGGTGGTCTGGTTCGGCTTCGGCATCTTCCCCAAACTGCTGATCATCGCCCTGATCTGCTTCTTCCCGATCACGGTGAACGCCTACGACGGCCTGCGCTCGGTCGATCCGGACCTGCTGAAGATGATGCGCACGCTCGGCGCCAGCCGGCTGCAGACGCTGCGCCGCGCCGAGCTGCCCTGGGCGCTGCCCTTCGCCTTCAGCGGCGCCAAGATCGCGATCGCGGTGGCGGTGATAGGCGCCGTCTTCGCCGAATGGGCCGGCTCCAACTCAGGCCTCGGCCACCTGATCCTGGTCTCCTCGAGCGAGCTGTCGACCGCACTCACCTTCGCCGCGATCGTGGTGCTCTCGGCGATCGCGATCGCCCTGTTCGCGGGGATGGCCCTGCTCGAACGTCACGTCGTCGACTGGAGGGAGGAAACAACCCGATGAAGCGAATCGCCCGCACCCCACTCGTAATCGCAGCGACCGCGCTCCTGGCGATGGCCGTCGCCGCCTGCGGCGAGAAGGAGGAGGACCTGAGCGCGACACCCGAGCCGACCAAGATCGACCTGGCACTGGACTTCTTCATCAATCCCGACCATGCCGGCGTCTACATGGCCCTGGCCAACGGCTACTTCGACCGCGCCGGGCTGGATGTGCGCCCCCGGGTCCCGTCGGACCCTTCGGCGCCGATCAGGGAGGTCGCGGCGGGCCGTGCCGAGCTGGCGATCACCTACGAGCCCGAGGTGTTGCTTGCGCGCGAGCAGGGATTGGACGTGATCGCGATCGCCGCATTGGTGGACGAGCCGCTCACCTCGCTGATCTCGCTGCCTGAGGCCGGGATCGCCGGGCCAGCCGACCTGCGGGGGAAGACGGTGGCCACGGCCGGCATCCCGTACCAGGCCGACTACCTGGAAACGGTCCTCGGCGAAGCTGGCCTGTCGACCGACGACGTCCAGCAGATCGACGTCGGGCTCAACCTCCTGCCGGCGATCCTCGGCGGCCGCGCCGACGCGCTGCTCGGCGCCTTCCGCAACATCGAGGGGGTCGAGCTCGCCCAGCGCGGAGAGAACCCGCGCGTGGTCCCCGTGAACGAGCTCGGGGTACCCACCTACGACGAGCTGGTGCTGGTGGCGAACTCGTCCGAGCTCGACGAGCAGGAGAAGGAGCTGCGCCTGTTCATCTCGGCCCTGGCCAAGGGAACGGCCGACGCCGTCGCCGATCCGAAGGCGGCGGCCGACAACGTCCTCGAGGCGGGTCAGGGGCTGGACCCGAAGCTCACCCGTGCCGAGATCGCCGCCACCCTGCCGTTGCTCGCCAAGTCAAAGGACGAGCCGTACGGGTTCATGGACGCCTCGGAGTGGGAGCTGTTCGCGAGCTGGATGACCGACAACGGCCTGATCTCGGAGATCCCGGAGATCGACGAGGTGCTGAGCAACGAGCTGCTCCCGCCGGACTAGGGATCTCGGTCCCGTTCGCCGTTATGGGTGCGTTGCACCCGTAGCGCGCATCGCGCGGGGGCGTGAATCAGGCCGCGTCGGCGTAGGGATCCGGCGCCCGGCGTAGGGGGCGGGCTGCGGTGGCCTTGTGCCAGCCCGACAAGGCGAAGATCCCGGCCAGTCCGCGATACGGGGCGTAGGGGGCGAAGTAGGCCTCGACCTCCTCCGTCGTGGCCCGCCTGCCGAGGCCCGCCAGGTGGCCGACCAGCTTCACGTAGGCGAGGTCCCCGGCCGGGAGGGAGTCGGGATCGCCCCGCCCGTAGAAGCCGAGGCACTGCACGGTCCACGGCCCGATCTCGGGGATCGCGAGCAGGCGCCGGTCGCAGGCCGGATCCGAGAGCTCGGCGCGGCCGGCCGTCACCTCGCGGGCGCAGCCGACCATCGCCAGCGCGCGCGCCTCGGTCAGGTCCATACCCACAAGCTCGGCCGGGGCACGGCCCGCGATCAGCTTCGCGGAAGGCACGTCCATCAGAGGATGGTCGGAGCCCTGGCCCGGAGCTGCCCGCGGGCCCCAGTGGCGGACGATCCGGCGCTGGATGGAGGCCGCGCGCGAGGTCTCGATCAGCTGCTCGGTGATCGCCCAGGCCAGGGCCTCCCAGGGCCCCGGGTATCGCCTGGGCCGGATCCACGGCTTGCGATGAATCACCCGCCCCAGCAGCGGATCCCGCTTGAACGCGCGGAAGAACCCGCTCATGTCGTCCTCGATCGCGAGCGCGAACCGCATCCGCTCGATCGCCGTCTCCAGGGCCTCGGTGTCGGCCTCGCGGCACTCGATCGAGTCCTCGAAGTGGACGACGAGGCGGGGATCGACGCCCTCAGCACGCATCCGCACGGCGTCGCGGGTCTGCCAGGAGCGCACTCGGACCGGGCACGGCCCTACGTGCAGCAACCGCTCGAGGATGCCCTCGCGCGCGCGCGTCACCCCGTCCCCCCCGCCGCCGCGCGGCAGCCGCACCGGGAAGCGCGGCCGAAGCTCGACCTCGATCACGCGCATCGGTCTACGCCTCAACTAGCGGCCGAGGACGTGGACGTCGACCAGAAACGAGCGCCGGGCGACGACCCGCTCGCGGCGACGCAGCAGGCCCCTGCGAGGGGGTCGCCGAGGCTGGCGCGCGGCCCTGGCCGCCGCCACCGCGGCTACGCCGACTGCGGCCCCCGCCGTCGCGGCGAGCGCCACCGGGCCCAGCTCGCGCCCCCACAGCTCGATCGTGCCGGGCGAGCGCCGCTCGGGCAGAGGCCGCACCGGTCCCGCCTCGACCACCTCGCCCGCGCCCGCTGCCAGCTCCTCAGCCATCCACCCCATCCTAATGACGGGTCAAGACCCACCGCGCGGGCGCTCAGCCTTGCAGCGCCTTCTCGAACAGCCGGTAGCGCTTGATGATCGTCCCCCCCATCCCCTCCATCGCCCGGTTCATCGGCTCGTTCACCTCGAGGATCCAACCGGTCTCCCCCCCGCTCACGCCGACCTCCGCCGCCTTCTCGATGTGGCGGACGTAGAAGCGCGCCGCGATCCCGGTGTGCTGGTGCTCCGGCTTGACGCCGAGCGCGAAGACCCGGACGCGGTCGATTCGGGAGGGACCCCGTCCGTAGTTCAGTCCGTTGGCGCTGAGGCGGGCGCGCAGGAACTTCCACCATCCGAAGGGGAGCAGCCGTCCCCCCATCCTCCTGGTCACCTGGTTGATGTCCGGAAGCGTGAAGGCGGCGCCGAGCACCTCGTCGTCGCGCTCGGCGACGAAACCCCAGTCCTGGTCGATCACCGGCTTCAGGTCCGAGGCCTGGGCCCGCACCTCCTCCTCGCTGATCGGCACGAACCCCCAGTTACGACCCCACGCGGCGTTGTAGACCTCCATGAAGCGAAGCATCTCGGCCTCCAGATCCCGCTTGCGCATGTTGCGGACGGTGATCCCGTGCTCGCTCTCGACCTTGTCGGCGACCGCGTGGATCGCATCCGCGAAGCGCTCGCCCTGCTTGAGGGCACCCATCTCGAGATTCCACATCAACAGGTCCATCGCCTTCGAGTAGCCGAGGGCCTCGATCCGCTCCCGGTAGTAGGGCGGATGCCAGGGCTGCAGGATCATCGGGGCAAGCTCGTAACCGGAGACCAGCAATCCGCACTCGTCGTTGGTGGTGAAGTCCATCGGGCCGAGCAGCCTCTCGCGGCCTCGCTTGCGCGCCCACGCCTCGGCGGCGGCGAACAGCGCCTCGAAGATCTCGGGGTCGTCCTCGGCCTCGATGAAGCCGAACTGGGCGTCGCTGCCGCCCTGGTACTGGTCCCAGCGCCGGTCGATCTGAGCGGTGATTCGGCCCACGGGGCGCCCCCGGCGCCAGGCCAGGAAGTACTCGGCCTCTGCGTGACGGAAATAGGGATTCTTCGAGCGGTCCAGGAAGCGGCGGCGCTCGACGATCAGCGGGGGCACCCAGGGCGTGCCGGCGTGCAGCCGGAAGGGCAGCTTGATGAAGCTGGTCAGCTCGGCGCGCCCGCTGACGGGCCTGACCTCGAGGGGCTCGGGCACGGCGGGGACGGTATCGGCCCGCGGCGCGGCTCGCCCGGGCGTCGCCGCACCCTCAACCCTGAGACACTTTCCGGCGATGCCGGAGAAGACCAAGGCCCCGGTCGACGTCTTCGCCAAGGTCCGCGGCCACGAGCGTGCCGAGCAGCTCGCCGCCGCCAAGCAGGGCGATCTGCTGCCCTACTTTCGGATCCTCACCTCGCAGGCTGGCCCGGTGGTGGAGATGGAGGGGCGTGAGACGATCATGCTCGGCTCCAACAACTACCTGGGGCTGACCACCGACGCGCGCGTCAAGCAGGCGGCCCGGGCCGCGCTGGAGTCCTACGGAACCGGTGTGACCGGATCGCGGCTGTTGAACGGGACCACCCCGCTCCACCTCGAGCTGGAGCGCGAGCTCGCCGAGTGGATGGGTACCGAGGACGCGATCGTCTTCACCACGGGCTACCAGTCGAACCTGGGCGCGATCAGCGCGATTCTCGAGCCCGGCGACACGGTGATCTGCGACTCGGGCGACCACGCCTCGATCCTCGACGGCAGCAAGCTCTCCGGCGCCCGGCTCCGCCCCTTCCGCCACAACCGGATGGACAAGCTGGAGACGATGCTGGAGCGCGCAAGCGCCGACGAGAGCGGCACGCTGGTGGTGGTGGACGGGGTTTTCTCGATGGAGGGCGACGTCTGCGATCTGCCGCCGATCGTCGAGCTCTGCGAGCGCTTCGGCGCCAGGCTGATGGTCGACGAGGCCCACGGCGTCGGGGTCCTCGGCGAGCGCGGAGCCGGGGCCTGCGAGCTGTTCGGGCTCGAGGGGCGCGTCGATCTGCGCATGGGGACCTTCTCCAAGAGCCTCGCCTCCTGCGGAGGGTTCATCGCCGGCGCCGACGAGGTGATCGAATACATGCGCATCTCCTCCCGCGCCTTCATCTTCAGCGCCTCGGCCGTCCCGGCGGCCGTGGGGGCGGCCCTGGCGGCGCTGCGGATCATCCGCTCCGAGGGGCCCGAGCTGTTCGAGAGGCTCCTGGACAATGCCGCCTACCTGCGCCGGGGCTTCCGGGAGCTGGGGCTGAAGGTGGTGGAGCCGGGGACGCTGCCCGACGGTACCGAGGCGACCACCCCGGTGGTGCCGGTGATCGTCGGCGAGGATTGGCAGGCGGTGCTGCTCTGGAAGGCGCTGTTCGACGCGGGCGTCTACACCAACGTCGCGATCCATCCGGCGGTGCCGCCCGGCGGCGCGCTGCTGCGAACCAGCCTGATGGCGACCCATGAGCGCGACCATCTGGACCGTGCCCTCACCGTTTTCGATGAGGTGATCGCGCGCTTCGATCGGCTTCCCCGGAGCTGATTCCGGAGCCCATTTTCAGGCCGATACGAAAAGACTGCTCTTAGCGAACAGTCCGGATCGGTTCTCCCTTGAAAGTGGCGGTGCCCGCGAGATAGGTTTCCCGAGCCGCGCGCTTCCGGGGCAGGGAGCGGACGGAGAGGAGAAGGTAGGCGTTGCCGTCCCTCCCGCCGGCTATTGGTCCAAGGTCCCGGGCACGCCAATTGAAGCCGCTAATCGCTGACCTCGAGGGAGGAACGTAGATGTCCGCTGCCACCACGATTGCCCCTGCTCTGAACCCGATCCACACCTCCTCCCGACGAATCGACAAGGCGGTGGTGGTGGAGCCCCGGGTGGAATCGCCGCAGGCGCCGCAGCACCTGCAGGCCCTGGCCCGCGCCAACGAGGTGCGCCTCGCCCGCGCCGAGCTGAAGCGCCAGGTCGCCGCCGGCAGGCGGAGCCCGGTCGACGTCGTGCTCGACTGCCCCTGGGAGGCCGAGAGCATGACCGTGAGCGAGCTGCTCTGCAGCCAACGTCGCTGGGGCCGGGCCCGCTCCCGGAAGCTGATCGTCTCCGTCGAGCTGACCGAGACCAAGCGGCTGGGGACCCTGACCGACCGGCAGCGGAGGATCCTGGCGCGCGCGCTGCAGGCGAAGCGCGCTTGGGGCGCTAGCCCTTGATCCGGTAGACGGCCCCGCCGGAGCGCCGGCGGAAGAGGCCCACCAGCAGCCAGGCCGCGAAGCCGAAGATGATCACGGCGGCGGCGGCGCCGATCGCGGGGTCGAGCCGCAGCGCCAGCGTTCCCGCCAGGATCGCGATCCCGCACGCTCCCGCGAGCAGCACGGTATGGGAGCGGTAGCCGGCCAGGTGCTCGCGAACCGCCAGCTCCAGCCCACCCAGGGAGGCGAGCGCCAGTCCCGCCACGAGCATCACCGGCCCCCGCGGCGGCCCCACGAAGAAGCCGGCGATCAGCAGCACCACGCCAACGAAGATGACCAGCTCGGAGAGCGGAAAGCTCCCCCACGGCGGGGGCGGCGGGCCACCTCCACGCTGGTTGGGCGGGGTCGGCCTTCCGCCCTTCGCCGGTACCCGCTCGGTACCGGGGCGCTGCGCCGGGGCTGACCGCCGCCGCTTGCGTTTGCGCTTCTTCGCCATCAGGTGGATGGTTGACCCACCGGCCGCGTGCGTCATCCAGGTGTGCGTCGCCGGGGCGTCAACCATCCGGGCCCGCCTCACGCGGGCGCGGCTAATGGGCAACCGGAGGAGACCTTGACGCGCCACCAGCCCCTGATCATCCCCAGCAGGCCCCAGCGGGGGCGGGAATGCCAGTGGCGGCAGCCGGGCTCGCCGATGTCCTCGTTGGAGACCCGCACCCACTTGTGGGACGCGGGATCGGCGCTCATGCGCTCGATCAGCAGGCGGTTCTGCTGCTCGACGTAGCCTCGGTCGTGCAGGCGGCCCTTGACGTCGGAGATGCGGGCCGCCAGCGAGTCGCGCAGCTTCTCGAGCTCGTCCATCGACAGCACGCGGGGTCCGCCTCCCGGCGCCGGCACCCTGAAATCGATCCCGGTCCGGCGAAAGGCCGAGGCGAACAGTTCCCCGAGCTCCGCCTCCATCGCCGCGATCTGGCGGCGCAGATCGTCGCGGGCGGCGCGCTCGTCGCTCTCATAGAGGGCGGTGTCGAGCCCGGGCGGGGGCGCCGGAGGTACCCGGGAGATCCCCTCCTCAGGCGCGATCAGCACCTCGGAGACCTCGCCTCTGTGCAGTTCCTCGAGCACCTCTGCCATCGGGCCCTCCTCGAACGCGGACAACAATCTTACTCCGCCCTGAGCGGCAGGTGCTGAGGCAGGATCCAGTCCTTGGCGCCCAGTCCGGGCCGCTCGGAGCCGAGGTCGCGGCCGGGGTCGACCAGCCGCTGCGGCGGCCGGCCGTTGAGGGAGGCGCGAGCGTCGACGCGGATCTCCACCTCCTGCCCGCGCCTTCGCTCGCGCTTGGCCAGATGGCGGGCGAGCTGATGGATCATGTCCGGACGCCCGGCCATGCGTCGTTGCTGGCGCTCGGTCAGCAGTCCGGAGAGATCCAGGCTGCGCCGGTCGCCGCTGACCGGATCGACGGCGTGGAAGCGGGCCACCCCGCGCTTGTCTCGCAGCTTCATGTGCCAGGCGAATCGGTGGCCTTGCTCGGACCAGCTGACGTCGCCCGGGTAGAGGTGGTGACGGAAGGGGACCAGCACCTGCAGCCCGATATAGAGCGCCAACAGGGCGACCCCCGCACGCCGCAGCAAGCGCGGCGGCGGCGGGGCGGCCCGGCCCGGCATGGGGACGGGCACGCACCCCGCGAGCCGCCGCGGCCAGTCGGGCGCGAAGAAGATCGTGGTCGCGCCGATCATCAGCCAGGGGAAGATCCCGATCTCCCAGATCACCGCGTTGAGGAGATGGAAGGCGACCGCGGCGCCGTAGGCCCAGGGCCGGCTCCGCGACCACAGCAGCGCCGGCACGATCAGCAGATCCAGGGCCAGCCCGCCCCAGGCAAAGGCGTAGGCGGTGGCCGGCTCCGCCAGCAGCGGACCGATCACCGCCAGGTCCTCCCGGGCCGCCAGCCACATCCCCATCGGCTCTCCCTGCAGCCAGTCCGCCTTCAGCTTGGCGATCCCGCCGTAGAGGTAGATCACCCCGATCTGGAACCGCAGCAGCCACACCGACCAGAGCGGGATCGAAAGCGGGCCCCCGCGGCGCCGGGAGCGCACCGACAGCGCCCGGTCGGCGGGAATCACGGCGAGGAGCAGGGCCAGCAGGACCACGGCGTAGAAGTGGTTGAGGTACTCGGTCTTGTCGAGCAGGAACAGGTATGTGAAGCCGAGCAGCATCAACGGCGCCGCCAGCCGGTAGAGGAGACCCGCGGCGACCAGCACCCCGACCGCCGCGAGCCCGGCGAACGCGAGCTGCAGCCAGGGCTCCGGCAGCGGCTGCACCCACTCCAGGGGCCAGTAGCCGAAGTGGAACCCCGGATCGAGGAACGATCTGCGCAGCTCCCCGCCGATCAGGTAGGCGACGGCCTCGATCGCGACCAACGCCCCGAGCGCGATCCGCACCACGGAGACCGAGCTCGCGTCGACCGGCGCGCGCGACCGCTCCCAGAGCCGGCTCGCTTGCGCGGGTAACCGCATCCGCCGCTAGGCGAGCATCACGCTGGAGGCGATCCAGAGCGCCTCCTCGAGGGCGACGTCCGGCACCCCCTTGACCCGGATCGCTGCCAGCGTCGTTCGCTTCGTTCGTCGCGAGGCGCCCCTGCCCTCCGCCAGCTGACCGAACAGGATCGCCAGGGCTCGGCGCTCGTCGGCGACCACGATCGTTCCGGGCGGGAGCGGCGTAGTGCGGCCCTCCAGCTTCTCCTTCCCGGCCGAGACGCGCAGGCCGAGCCGCCCCTGGGTCCGATCGGCATCGAATGCCTGCACGGCGACCCCGACCTCGGCGATCGCGATCGCGATCGCGTCGTCGAGACGGTTGCGGCTCTTGAACCGACCGCCCTTCATCCGGTCCAGCGAGAGCTGCTCGACCGGCGTCGGCGTGGCGTCGGGATCCAGCCCGATGTGACGGAAGAAGACCCGATAGGCCCAGGGGATCGGGCGCTGGCGCAGGTTGATCGCCTGCGCTCCGCCGAAGCGGTCTGACAGCTGGCGTAGACGCTCCTTGACCGGCTCCGGGCTGCGGCCGGGACCGGCCGCCAGGGTGGTGGTGAAGATCCCGAGGCCGGGGAACTCGCCCGCCAGGGCGGGCTCGATCCAGCCGGGCTCGGGGGCGCTCTCCTGCTGCGGGGGCAGCTCCAGCGCCACCGCGCCCTCTCCACCGCGCTTGCGCTTACGGGCCATCAGCGAAGTGTCGCGGCTCGGGCGCGCGAGCGCTCGATCAGCCTCCGCACCTTCGCGGAGAGCTCGCTCGCCGGCAGCTCTCCCACCGAGGTCTCGCTGAGGATGCCGCCGGGGAACGAGTACAGGAAGGTGGGGCAGCCGCCAACCCGGTAGAGGTTGGAGAGCGCGCCGTCGGGATCGAGCCCGATCGGGTGGGTCCAACCGCGCTCGTCGGCGAGCCGCATCACCTCGGCACGATCATCGCGGACGTTGATGGCGAGGAAGTTCGCCTCGCCTCGATGTCGCCGATAGGCGACCTCGAAGGCGTCCTGCTGTGCCTCGCACTCGCCACCGCGGGTGAACCAGAACGAGAGCACCAGCGGCTTATCGAAGAGGTCGCAGACCCGGATCGCGCCGTCGACCTCGACCTCGCAGGCCGGTGTGCGGCGCTCCGCCGTCGGGCAGGGAAGCTCTGACACCTCGCAGTCGTCCTGGGCGATGTTGGCGTCGCCCTCCAGGCTGGAGCGGGCGTCGGGCACGGCGAACTGGGCCAGCGGTCGCTCGCCCTCGTCCTCGGCGCCCAGAACGCCGCTGTCCTCGGTGCGGATCGCGTTGATCCCGGCGACCGCGACGATCGCGATGAAGATCAGCCCCACCAGCAGCGAATAGACGCCGCCCGGTCGTCCTCGGCGCCGCTCGCCACCTCGCTCTTCGCCGTCGCCGCTCACGACCGCGCGTCCATCAGGTGGCGCCCGGTCCGATCGGCCCGCGGGCGGGTCGCGGCTTGGGGCGTGCCGGCGCGACGGCGCGGTCGCGCCGTTCCTCGGCCCAGACCAGCGCGGCGGGCAGGACCAGGAGCACTCCGGCGAGCGCCACGGCGAGGTCGGCGACGGTGACCAGGCCGAAGTCGCGCAGCATGGTGATGTCGGTCGCCGCCAGCGCGGCGAAACCGGCGATCGCCGTCACCCCGGAGGCGACCACCGCGGTGCCGGTGCGCGAATAGGTCCGGCGCAGCGCCTCCCCCACCGACAGCCCGGCCCGGCGCTCGGCCTCGTAGCGGGCGGAGAGGATGACGCTGAACTCGGTGGTGATCGCGATCACCAGCGCCCCCAGCGTGGCCGACATCGGGTTGAGCGCGACCCCGAGCCCGGCGACGACCAGCGCCGACCACCCCGTCGCGAGCAGGATCGGGACCAGCGGCACCAGCGCCCGCCGCGGCGAGCGGTAGATCGCGTACAGGGCGAGCGCGACCGCGGCCAGCCCCACCAGAGGCAGCCAGTAGCGGCTGCGATCGAGATCGGCGTTGGCCTCGGCTGCGATCACGGCAAGCCCCGCCAGCTCCACCTCGGTGCCGGCGGGGGGGCCCGGGGCGTCGGGTGGGTCGATCTCCTCACGGATCCCCTGGATCAGCTCCTGCTGATCGGCCAGCGGCTGCACCCTGATCCCGAAGGCGATGTTGGCGGTGTCCCCGATCTCACCGGTCTCCGGATCGCGGGTGATCACCGCCTGGGAGAAATAGGGCGGGATCGCGTTCAGCAGTGCGCGGGCGCGCTGCTGGGCCTGCTCGCCGATCGCGCCGGAGAAGAACTCGGTCAGTGACACGGCCGGGCAGAGCTCGGCTTCGGCGCAGCTCGGATTCTGCCCGCTGAATCCCCCGCGCTCGAGCACCCGCGTCTGGAAGTCCCGCATCCAGGCGATCACCTGCGGATCGGTCAGGTCCTCCGCGCGCACCACCGCGTTGACGTCACCCGAGACCCCGGTCTCGTCCTGCAGCCGATTGATGTCCTGCATGGCGGGCAGACTGGAGGGTGCGAGCTGGCGGATGTCGGAGACCACCTCCTGGCGCACCCCCGCGATCCAGCCGCAGAGCGCGAGCACCACCGCCGCTGCCAGCACCCTGCCCGGACGGGTAATCGCCACGGCCACCGCGTCCTTGCCGGCAGCGCGCAGCCGGGCGCGCGCCGCCTGCCAGCCGCGGACGAGCGAAGCCGCGCGCGCGCTGCGGAGCGGGCGCTCGGCCGGGGCCCGGGGCGCACGCGGCCCCCTCCACGACGCCAGGGCGAGTGCGGCGAAGCCTGCGGTGGCGGCGATCGCGAAAGCGATCGAGATCCCGACTACCAGCAGCAGCCCGAAGGAGCGGACCATCGGAATCGGCGACAGCACCAGCGCCGCGAACCCGGCGGCGGTAGCCAGACAAGCGGCGCCGATCACGGGGCCGCCGCGCGCCGCCGCCGCCGTGGCGGCCCGGCCCGGCGCAAGCCCCTCCGCCCGCGCTTCGGCGAAGCGGGCCTGGAACTGGATCGCGTAGTCGACGGCCAGCCCGATCAGGACCGGCAGCACGGCGATCGAGGCCATGGTCAGCGATCCCCCCAGCAGCGACAGCGCGCCGAAGGTCAGCGCCGAGGCTGCCAGGGCCACGACCAGCGGCAGCAGGCGCAGGGGCGGGTGAAAGATGAGGCCGAGGGTGATCGCCATCAGCAGCACCGCCGCGGCCAGCAGGATGAAGAGCTCCGAGCGCAGCGCGTCGGCCAGCCCGCTGACCACCGCGGGCACGCCGCTGACCACGTAGTCGCCCTGGGTGAGTCCGAAGCGCTCGTCCTCGGTCGCGCGCTTGATCAACTCGACGGTCTCGGCGCGCTCGGCGTCGGTGAGGTCGGGGCGCAGCCGCACCGAGATCACCGCCGCATCGCGGTTGGGGAAGAGGTAGGCGAACCGCTCCTTCGGCACGCCCGCCTCCTGGGAAGGGTCGAAGACGACCCGGCTGACGAACTCGGGATCGTCCAGCCTGGGCGGCCGAGTGATCTCGTAGCGCAGCCCGAGTTGAATCAGCTCCGACTGGAACTCCTGGAGCACCCGCTGGCTCGCGCGCTCGGCGGCGGCCTCCTGCTCGGATTCGGAGGCGCCCTGGTCGGCCGCTTGGCGGCGGGCGCGTCGCGCCGCTGCCTCGGCCTCCTCATTGGCGGAGCCGATCTCCCCCTGCAGCATCTGCTGGATCTGGGTGACGCTCTGATAGAGGAAGGTGGCCGGGCCGAGCACGATCCGGCTCGGGGCCAGCTCGGCGATCTCCTCGCAGACCTCCGGCAGCGGCTCCTCACCCTGGGTCGGCAGGGTCTCCCCGAACTCGGTGCCACCCGCCAGGCAGCTCTCGAACTCGAACAGCGCCTGCAGATCCTCGGTGAGCACGAGCTGGCGCAGATCCCCTCGCACCAGCACAACCACGGCCTCGTCCCCGAAGTCCTCCCGGAAGCGCTCGGTCGCCCGGAACTCGGGCGAGCTCTCGTCGACCAGCGTCTCGGTCCCCGCGTTGGTCTCCAGCGAGAGCGCCGCCGCGGTCGCCCCCGCCGCCACCACCAGCATCGCCACCAGGGTCAGCCACGGGCGCCGCACCGCCGCGCCCGCGACCCGCTCGAACCACCGCTCCGCTCTCCCCGGAGTCACCTCGCGGAGGTTACGGATCGCCCCTGAAGCGAGCCTCAGTAGGCGTCCACCTCATCGCCGCTCCTGGTCCGAAGCGCTGCTTCTTTGCTACTCCGACAGCCCGGGCGGCTTCTAGGGCCTCCGCAGGCTCGTCGTAGACCGCGCGCACAACCTCGACGTTTCCTCCGACATCGCCCGCGCAGTATCTCGCGATTCGTTGCGCATTCCATGCGAAGCGGCGGGCGATCAGAGTCGAGGGACCGGCCGAGATTGGCGCCTAATGCACGACATGCGTGCATAAGGCGCCACAAGTCGGAGTTGGCGCTTTCTCTCGCTATGCGAGAGGAAGGCGCCAGTCTTTGGGAACCCGCCGCGGCGGGTCAGTCCATCGCCAGCGGGCCCTTGACGTCCGCGTTCAGGAACTGGTTGACGAACTCGTTGCGGGAGTTGAAGAGCTCGTCGGAGGGTCCGGACTCGACGATGCGGCCCTTCCACAGGACCGCGATGAAGTCGGCGATCCGACGCGCGGTGCCGAGGTCGTGGCTGATCACCAGATAGCAGCCGCCGTTCTCCTCGTGCACCTCGCGAATCAGTTCGCAGAGGAGCGCCGTGCGGACCGGGTCCAGGCCGGAATCTGGCTCATCGAACATGACGATCGCCGGGTCGAGCACCAGGGCCCGGGCGAAGCCGGCCCGCTTGCGCATTCCGCCCGAGAGCTCGTTCGGCATCTTGTAAACCGCCTCGCTCAGCCCGACCTCGCGGAGGCGCCGGCTGACGATCTCCTCGACCTCCTCCTCGGACTTGTCGGTGTGCTGGCGCAGCGGGAAGGCGGTGTTGTCATAGACGTTCATCGAGCCGAACAGGGCGCCGTCCTGGAATAGCAGGCCGAACTTCTTGCGCACCTCGAACAGCTCGTCGTCGGTCATGTTGGGAATCGACTCCCCGTGCACGAGCACGTCGCCCGAGTCCGGATAGAGCAACCCCACGATGTGCTTGATCAGCACCGACTTGCCGGTGCCCGACGGGCCCAGCACCATCGAGATCATGTTGTCCGGCAGCCCCAGGTTGCAGCCGTTCAGGATGCGGGTGCGGCCAAACTGCTTGACGAGGTCGATGATCTCGATCGCGTCCTCGCCGCCGTGGTCGCGCTTGCGGCCGGTGTGCCACTTGTAGGGATCCGGATCATCGGCCTCAACGCCGGGGATGATGTACTCGCGGCGGCCGAAGTCCTCCTCGCCGTAGCCCTGGGCCGCGAGAGGGTCGGTCGCCTCCTCGGTCTGCGGTGCGGCCTCCTCGGTCTGCGGTGCCTCCGAGCGCGCGGTGCTGGCGCGCTTGCGCGTGGCGGTCGAGCGCCTGCGGGTGGTTCGGCGGCCGGAGGACCCGGCGCGGGCGCTGGTCCGCTTGGTCGAGCTCCGGCTCGAGCCGCCGCCGCTCTTCCGAGCGCTGCTGCGCGAGGTGCTCCGGCTGGAGGTCTTCCTGCGTGAACTGCTCT
>CAYZPZ010000029.1:0-14357 GCA_964480205.1 uncultured Conexibacteraceae bacterium | reverse complement strand
GCGACGATCGCCGAGGACGCCGGCGCCTGCGCGGTGATGGCGCTGGAGCGGGTCCCGGCCGACATCCGCGCTCAGGGCGGAGTCGCGCGCATGTCCAACCCGGCCGTGATCCGCGAGATCCAGGAGTCGGTGACGATCCCGGTGATGGCGAAGGCCCGGATCGGGCACTTCGCCGAGGCGCAGGTGCTGCAGTCCCTCGAGGTCGACTACGTCGACGAGTCCGAGGTGCTCACCCCAGCCGACGAGTCCAACCACATCGACAAGTTCGCCTTCGAGGTCCCCTTCGTCTGCGGTGCCACCAACCTGGGCGAGGCGCTGCGGCGGGTCGGCGAGGGGGCGGCGATGATCCGTTCCAAGGGCGAGGCCGGCACCGGCAACATCGTCGAGGCAGTCCGGCACATGCGCGCGATCACCGATGGGATCAAGCGGCTCAGCGGGTTGCGCTCCGAGCAGCTCGCGGGCGCCGCGAAGGAGCTGCAAGCGCCACTCGAGGTCGTACAGGACGTTGCAGCACGCGGCTGGCTGCCGGTGCCGCTGTTCTGCGCGGGCGGGATCGCCACCCCCGCCGACGCGGCGCTGATGATGCAGCTCGGCGCCGAGGGCAACTTCGTCGGCTCCGGCATCTTCAAGAGCTCGGATCCCGAGCGGCGGGCACGCGCCATCGTCGAGGCGACCACGCACTACGAGGACCCGGAGCGCGTGGCGAAGGCTTCGATGGAGCTGGGCGAGGCGATGCCGGGTCTGGAGATCGAGGCGCTGGCGGCCGACGGGGGCCTGCTGCAGGGCCGCGGCAGCTAGACGTTGGCGGCCGATCCACTGCGAATAGGGGTCCTGGCGATCCAGGGGGACTTCGAGGCCCATCGCCGGATGCTCGGGTCGCTTGGCGCCGAGGCGGTGGAGGTGCGGACCGCCGAGCAGCTCGAGGGGGCCGACGGCCTCGTGATCCCGGGAGGCGAGTCGACCACGATCAGCATGGCGCTGGCGCGGGAGGGACTGGGCGAGGCCGTCGCCGCCCACGCCCGACGAGGACGACCGATCCTCGGCAGCTGCGCGGGAATGATCGTCTGCGACCGCGAGCACCTCGGGCTGGGGGACTACCTCTGCCGCCGCAACGCATTCGGCCGCCAGCTCCACAGCTTCGAGCAGGACCTCGAGATCGAGGGAATCGGCCCCGATCCGCTGAGGGCGGTGTTCATCCGGGCGCCCTGGGTCGAGGAGCACGGAGATGGGGTGGAGGTGCTGGCCGAGGTGGACGGGCACCCGGTCGCGGTCCGCGCCGGGTCACTGCTCGCGGTGGCCTTCCACCCGGAGCTCACCGACGACAGCCGTCTGCACGCTCTGTTCATGGCGATGTGCACCTCGAAGGTCGCCGCCGATGCGTGATCCCCGGATCACCAACCTCGCGCGGATTCTGGTCGCGCACTCGACCCGGGTCCGGGAGGGCGACGTCTGCACGATCGAGGGCCCCTCGGCGGCCGAGCCACTGCTGCAGGCCGTCTACGAGGAGGTGCTGAGGGTTGGCGGCAATCCGATCGTGCAGATGGCTCTGGAGGAGCAGCCCGCGGCCTTCCTCGACCTCGCCTCGGACGAACAGCTCGAGTGGATCTCGCCGACGTCGAGGTGGGTGGTCGAGAACGCCGATGTGAGGATCGCGGTGATGGCCTCGCAGAACACGCGCGCGCTCTCGCAGGTGCCGCCGGAGCGCCAGACCAGGATGCAGGCCGCGCGGCAAGATCTGATGAAGACGATGATGGAGCGAAGCGCCGAGGGCTCCTACCGCTGGGCGCTGACCCTGTTTCCCACCAACGCCTACGCCTCGCAGGCCGGCATGAGTCTCAACGGCTACGAGGACTTCTACTACGGGGCCTGCCTGGCCACCGACGGCGACCCGGTCGGCGCCTGGGGACGTCAGTCCGAGGAGACCGAGCGACTGGCCGACTGGATCCAGGGTCGCTCCGAGATCCGCGTCCGGGGCGAGGGCACTGATCTGCGAGTGGGGATCGAGGGGCGCACCTTCATCGCCGCCGGCGGCAAGCACAACATGCCCGATGGGGAGTTCTTCACGGGTCCGATCGAGGACTCGGCCGAGGGCGAGATCAGCTTCCACCTGCCCGCGACCTACTCGGGCCGGGAGGTCTCAGGGGTGAGGTTCCGCTTCGAGGGTGGGCGCGTCGTCGACGCCTCGGCCGAGAAGGGGGAGGACTTCCTGATCGAGATGCTGGATACCGACGAGGGCGCGCGCCGGCTGGGCGAGCTGGGGATCGGCACCAACTACGGGATCACCGACGGCACCGGGGAGATCCTGCTCGACGAGAAGATCGGCGGCACCGTCCACCTGGCCGTCGGGCGCTCGTATCCCGAGACGGGCGGCGTCAACGAGTCCGCGATCCACTGGGACATGATCTGCGACCTGCGCCGGGGCGGCCGGGTCGAGGTCGACGGCGAGACCCTGCAGGAGGACGGGCGCTTCGTCGTCTGAGCTTCGCTCGCGGGGGCCGCCAGCGTCCTCCATACAATCGAAGCCATGTCCGGTCACTCCAAGTGGTCCTCGATCAAGCACAAGAAGGGCGCCGCCGACGCCAAGCGGGGCAAGCTGTTTACCAAGCTGGCGCGCGGGATCACGGTGGCGGCCCGCGACGGCGGCGGCAACGCCGACGCCAACCCCGCCCTGGCGCTGGCGGTGCAGAAGGCCAGGGACGCCTCCATGCCCAAGGACAACATCCAGCGCGCTATCGACCGCGGCACGGGCGAGGGCGGCGATGCGCAGGCGATCGAGTCGGTCACATACGAGGGCTATGGCCCCGGAGGGGCCGCGATCCTGGTCGAGGCTCTGACCGACAACCGCAATCGCACCGGCGCCGAGGTGCGCCACGCCTTCGAGAAGCACGGGGGCAGCCTCGGGGAGCCGAACTCGGTCGCCTGGCAGTTCTCCAAGCGGGGCGTGGTCCTGCTCGACGGCGACCGCTACGGCGACGACGATGTGCTGGCCGCGATCGACGCCGGCGCCGAGGACGTCAGCTCCGACGCCGACGTGCTCAAGGTGATCGCGCCGGCGGACCGGTTGGCCGAGGTACGCGCCGCGCTGGAGGAGCAGGAGGTCGAGATCTCCTCAGCGGAGCTCTCGATGGAGCCCGACAACGTCGTCCAGGTGGAGGAGTCCGACGCCCCGGCGCTGCTGCGTCTGATGGACGCGCTGGAGGAACACGACGACGTCGATTCGGTGCACGCCAACTTCGACGTGCCCGAGCAGATCCTGGAGAAGGTCGCAGCGGGCTGAGCCGGCACTGTCGGCGGATGCGGAAGGACATCCGATCGACGAGCGAGAATCAGTGTCGCGTGATCGTGATCGGCATAGACCCGGGAGCGGCGAACACGGGGTTCGGGGTCGTACGGACGGTGGGGGACCGAATGGTGGCGCTCGACGGGGGCGTGATCGAGACGGCTCCGGATCTGGCCGTGGAGCAGCGGCTGGTCAAGGTGCACGACCAGCTGCGGCAGCTGATCGTCTGGCACGAGCCCAGGGCGATGGCGCTGGAGGACCTCTTCTTCGGCAAGAACGTGGGCTCGGCGCTGAGCGTGGGCCAGGCGCGTGGGGTCGCCCTGCTGGCGGCCGCGGAGCGCGACGTTCCCTGCTTCGACTACACGCCGCAGGCCGTGAAGAAGGCGGTCTGCGGATCCGGATCCGCCGACAAGTCCCAGGTGCAGGCGATGGTCGCCTCCCTGCTCGGCCTTCCCGAGCCCCCCGCCCCCGATCACGCCGCCGACGCCTTCGCGGTCGCCATCTGCCACGCCGGCACGGCGGGCATGCGCCAGGCGGTTGCCCCGCTCGATCGCCCGCGGGTGGGGACCGCCCCGGCGATCGCCGGCGGCCAACGCCTCGCGGGATAGCCCGGGAAGGCATCCGGGCCTCGGCCCAGAATCTGTGGGCATGATCGCCTCGGTCTCAGGCGAGGTCCTCGCCCGGCGCGCCGATCACGTCGTGATCGACGCCGGCGGCGTCGGCTACTCGCTTGCGGTCTCGGCCGAGAGCCTGAAGTCGGTCCCCGCCCGCGGCGAGCGCGCCATGCTCCATGCCCATCTGGTGGCCCGCGACGACGCCCTCAACCTCTACGGCTTCGCCACGGAGGAGGAGCGCGACCTCTTCCTGCGGCTGACCTCGGTCAGCGGCGTCGGCCCGAAGGTGGCTCTGGCCGCGCTCTCGGGCGGCCCCGTGCGCGAGCTGGTCCGGGCGATCGCGGCCGGCGACGGCAAGCGCTTTCAGGCGGTGCCCGGGATCGGCAAGCGCACCGCCGAGCGGATCATCGTCGAGCTGCGCGAGAGAGTGGCGGGCGAGCTCGAGGGTGACGTGGAGGCCGGCGCGGATGGCGGTGAGAATCCCCGCTCGCTCGCGCGGGAGGGCCTGCTCAACCTGGGCTACTCGCCGGCCGAGGCCGAGCAGCTGCTCGATGGCGTCGACGGCGACAGCCCGGAGCAGATCGTCCAGGCTGCGTTGCGCAGCGCCGCGGGGGCGAAGGCGGCGTGATCGAACCGGGCAAGGGCATCCGCACACCGGACCTCTCGGAGATCGAGGTCCACGACGCCCGCGCCGTGAGCGGCGATGACGACTTCGACCGCTCCCTGCGCCCGCCCACCCTCGCCGACTTCGTCAACCAGCAGCAGGTCACCGCGCAGCTCGGGATCTTCATCGAGGCCGCCCGGCGACGGGCCGAGGCGCTGGACCACGTGCTGCTGGCGGGCCCGCCGGGCCTGGGCAAGACCTCGCTCGCCCACATCATCGCCTCCGAGTTGCAGGCCCCCCTGGTGCAGACCGCCGGCCCCGCCCTGGAGCGCAAGGCCGACATCGCGGCCTTCCTCACGGCGCTGGAGCCCGGCAGCGTTTTCTTCATCGACGAGATCCACCGGCTCGGCAGGGCCGTTGAGGAGACGCTCTATCCGGCGATGGAGGACCGCCGCCTGCCGGTGGTGCTCGGGCAGGGCGCCGGGGCCCGCACCGTCACCCTCGATCTGCCGCCCTTCACCCTGATCGGGGCCACCACCCGCACCGGCCTTCTGACCACGCCATTGCGCGATCGCTTCGGTGTCAGCCACCGCCTCGAGCACTACGAGGCAGCCGACCTGAAGCGGATCGTCGCGCGCTCGGCCGGAATCCTCGGCGTCGAGCTCGACGATCGGGGCGCGCAGACGATCGCCTCCCGCTCCCGGGGCACGCCACGAGTGGCCAACCGTCTGCTGCGCCGGGTCCGCGACTTCGCGGAGGTACGGGGCAGCGGGGCGATCAGCGGGGAGGTCGCCGCCGAGGCGCTGGAGATGCTGGAGGTCGATGCGGCGGGGCTCGACCGACACGATCGCCAGTTCCTGCAGACGATCGCGGCCAAGTTCGGCGGTGGTCCGGTGGGTCTCACTACCCTGGCGGTGGCGATCGGCGAGGAGTCCGACACGATCGAGGACGTCTTCGAGCCCTACCTGCTCCAGCAGGGGCTGATCAAGCGGACGCCGCGCGGCCGGGTGCTGAGCGAGCGAGCCTACGAGCACCTCGGCCTCCCCGTCCCGGAGGCCCACGCGAGCCTTTTCTGATTAGAGAAGCTTCAGGTGGTTGGCTAGCCTTGGGCGCGTGCCCTTCTTCATCTGCCCCAACTGCGGGAACCGCGAGCTGAGCGGCGAGCGCACGAGCGGCTTTTCCACCCGGCCCAAGGGTTGCTCGAAATGCGGGTTCGGTTTCCTGTTCGAGCTGCTGGACGACTACTACCCGGCGCCGGGGGCGGCCTTCTTCACCTGTGACCAGGAGGGGCGGCTGCTGGACCTGGGCAAGAATGCGTTCGAGCTGACCGGGCTCAAGGACGAGGACGCCATCGGTCGCCCGGTGGGTGAGGTGCTGGGCCTGCGCTGGATCGACAAGGGCAACGGCGGTGACGGCGCCGACGTCGACGGAGACGGTGAGGCCGACCCGATCGAGACGACCCTGGAGTGGGGGGTGCGATCGCTCGGCAAGAAGGTCGCGGTCCATGCCGAGGGCGATTTGCCCACCGAGGCGGTCGCCGACGTCTTCCCCGCCTACGACGACGATGGCGGGCTCCTGCTCGTCCTTACCCCCGAGTAGGGGTCCCCTTGGGCAACCGACGTAGAAACGTCTTCATCCTGCTCTTCGTGGCCGCCTTGATGTTGGCCTCGCTGGCCGTGATCCGCAGCAAGGACACGAAGCTCGGTCTCGATCTCAGCGGCGGAACCGAGCTGATCTACCAGGGTCGCCCCACCCCGCAGAACCCCGAGATCGAGAGCGACGACATCCAGCGCTCGATCGAGATCATCCGCGAGCGCACCGACTCGCTCGGGGTGGCCGAACCTGAGATCTCCCAGCTCGGCACCGACTCGGTCCGGGTCGGGCTGCCGGACGTTCAGAACGCCGAGCGCGCGATCGAGCAGGTCGGGGAGACCGCCCAGCTCTTCTTCTACGACTGGGAGCCGAACGTCGTCCCCAACCCGAACGCCCCGCCGGATCGCCGCACCGAGAGCGACATCCCGCGTCTCTACGACGCCGTTCAGCTCGCCTCCCAGCGAGAGCCTGAGTGCGTCGAGGACCGCTGCACGACGACGGGGCCGACCTACTACCTGTTCGACTCCCAGTCCAAGCAACGGATCGCCGGGCCGGAGACCGCACGCGAGGACCTGTTCCTGGATCAGCCCGACGAGCAGCAGCCACCGAACAGCGAGATCCTGGCGGTCCCGCAGGGCACGATCGTCGTGCGGGAGGAGCCGCCCTCCGACAACCCCGACACCGAGGTCGACGAGAGCGAGCAGACCGAGAACCTCGGCTACTACGTGTTGCGCGACCGCCCGGAGCTCTCCGGCGACGACATCCGCGACCCCGAGCAGCAGACCGATCCCAACACCAACCAGCCCAACGTCACCTTCAGCTTCTCCGATGATGGGCGCAAGGCCTTCGAGGAGGTCACCCAGCGGATCGCGGAGCGCGGAGCCCTGGAGTGCGGGGCCCAGTGCGCCGGTAACTCGCAGCTCGCCGCCGAGTTCTCCGACCACTTCGCGGTGGTGCTCGACCGCGACGTGGTCTCGCGCCCGATCATCAACTTCGTCGAGAACCCCGCCGGGATCGACGGGCGCACCGGCGCCCAGATCGAGGGCGGCTTCGACATCCAGGAGGCCCAGGACCTGGCCGAGTTCCTGAAGATCGGTGCTCTGCCGATCGAGCTGAAGCTGATCTCGCAGTCGACCGTCTCGGCCACCCTGGGTGAGCAGGCCCTGGACGAGGGCCTCAAGGCGGGGCTCGCCGGACTGGTCCTGGTGCTGTTGTTCCTGATCGCCTACTACCGCTTCCTCGGCGTGGTGGCGGCCCTGGGCCTGGGGCTCTACGGCATCTTCTTCTACGCGCTGATCGAGCTGATCCCGATCACGTTGACGCTGCCGGGCATCGCCGGGCTGATCCTGACGATCGGGGTCGCCGCCGACTCCAACGTGGTCATCTTCGAGCGAATCAAGGAGGAGGCGAGAGCGGGCAAATCGATGCCCTCGGCGATCGCCACCGGCTACCGCAAGGGGATCGCGACGATCATCGACGCCAACGTGATCACCCTGATCACGGCCTTCATCCTGTTCGTGCTCTCGACCGCGGGCGTGAAGGGATTCGCCTTCACGCTCGGTGTGGGGACGGTGGCTTCGCTGTTCACCGCCGTCGTCTTCACCCAGGCCTTCCTGGGCTTCTTCGGCCGGGCGGCTTTCCTGCGCTCGCCGGCATTGCTGGGGGCCTCGCCCGAGCAGCGGGTCCGCTGGCACTTCGACTTCGCGGGAATGAGCAAGTACTTCTTCTCCTTCTCCGGGGCGATCCTGTTGATCGGGGCAATCGGCTTCGCCACCCTGCAGCTCAACCTCGGGCTCGACTTCGAGTCGGGCAGCCGCATCACCGCGGGCCTGGAACAGGCCGCCACGGTGGAGGAGGTGCGCGACAGCCTGGAGACGGTCGGGGTCACCGACGCCGAGATCACCGAGGCGGAGAGCCCCGAGCTCGGCCAGAATGTGTTCCAGATCGAGGCCGACATCGAGCCGGACACCGTGCGCGAGGTCCAGCCCAACCTCCAGGAGCAGTTCGGCCTGGTCGAGAACGGATTCGACTCGACCACGATCGGCCCCACCTTCGGCGAGCAGGTAGCCCGCAGCGCGATCTACGCGATCATCTTCTCACTGCTGGTGATCTGCGGCTACGTGGCCTTCCGCTTCGAGCCCAAGTTCGCCATCCCGGTGATCATCGCGGTGATCCACGACCTGCTGATCACCGCGGGCATCTACTCGCTCGCCGGCCGGGAGGTGACCAGCGGCACGGTGGCGGCGCTGCTGACCATCCTCGGCTACTCGCTGTACGACTGTGTGATCGTCTTCGACCGAATACGCGAGAACGTGCCGCGGCTGCCGCGGGCGACCTTCTCGCAGGTCGTCAACCGCTCGATGAGCGAGATCTTCACCCGCTCGCTGATCACCGGCCTCTCCGCCTTCTTCCTGGTCACGGTGCTGATGATCTTCGGCGGCGTCACCTTGCAGGACTTCGCCTTCGCGATGATGGTCGGGATCTTCTCCGGCACCTACTCCTCGCTGTTCATCGCGGCGCCGGTGCTCACCGCCTGGAAGGAGCGCGAGCCCGCCTACCGCCGTCGACGCGAGCGAATCGACGAGCAGATGGGCTACGTGCCGGCCTTCCCCGAGGAGAACGTGATCCAGCGGCTGGAGGGCGGTCCCGAGGAGCCCGAGGCACCCGCCGAGCAGCCCTCGCCCGAGCCTGCGCCGCGCGCGCCGGCGCCGAGCCGCGCCGCGGTTCCCGGCGTGACCCCCGAGGCGCCCCGCCCCGTCGAGCCCCCACCCGAGCCCACGCAGCCGGCGGCCCCGGGAGGCGATGGCGAGCCCCCCCGTGACGAAACCGGCGACGGTCTGCGCGACACCCCCGAGCTGAGCGAAGCCAGCGCCGAGGCGCTGCGCCGGGTTCGCTCAGGCGAGCAGAAGCGTGGCCGCCGTGGCCGGCGCAAGCGCAAGCACGGAAGGCCGAGGTGAGCGACTGATGGCCGCGCTGGTTTGGGCCACGATGGGCATTGCCATCTGGCACTTCACCGTGTTCGTTCCCGACCGCTTCCGCGGGGGCATCGTCGGCGCCTTCCTCGCGGCCTGGGCCGGGGCAATGGTCTCGGGCGCGATCGCTCAGATCGCAATCGGACAGAGCATCGGCCAGACCGACCTGGCCACCGCCCTCTACGCGGTCCCCGGCGCGCTCGCCGGCTTGTCGGCGGCCTACGCGGCGGGCGTCCGCGCCGAGCGCGGGTAAGCTGGTCTCGCCGGTGCCGGCGGTTCCGTCAGGCGCCGAACCTACCGTGGAGGGGTGGCCTCGACCGCGCCATCCCCAGATGCGAGCGTGCTCCACAGCCGAAGTCGAGGAGCAACGCGTTTCAAACTGGATCCCTATGAGTACGCGGAGGTGCGGCGGATAGCGGCGGCGCTGGAGCTGTCCGAGCCGGTGGCGGTGATGCTCGTTCGGCGCGGCTACAGGACGGTGGAGTCGGCCCGGAGCTTCCTGGAGGGGGGTGAGGCCCACGATCCCCTCGAGTTCGCGGGGATGAAGGGCGTGCGCGAGCGGGTCTTCGCGGCGATCGAGGGTGGCCGCAGGATCACGGTCCACGGCGACTACGACGTCGACGGCGTCTGCGCCACCGCGATCCTGATCCGCGCCCTGCGCGAGCTCGGCGCCCGCTGCGACTGGCTGATTCCCAATCGCCTCGCCGAGGGTTACGGGCTGAGCCCCGATACCGTCGAGCAGCTGCGGCGGCGGGGCACCGAGCTCGTGATCACGGTCGATTGCGGAATCGGCTCACGCGAGGAGGTCGCCGCGCTGCGCTCGGCCGGGATCGAGGTGGTGGTCACCGACCACCACGAGCCCTCTGCCGAGGCGCTTCCCGAATGCCCCATCCTGCACCCCGGCATCAGCGGGTATCCGTTCAGCGGCCTCTGCGGGGCGGGGGTGGCGCAGAAGCTGGCCGCTGCACTCATCGACGGCGGCCACCAAAACCGCCGCCGGACAAGCGAGCCAGACCTCGACCTGGTCGCGCTGGCGACCGTTGCAGACCTGGTGCCGCTGATCGGCGAGAACCGGCGGCTGGTGCGCCAGGGCCTGGTCGCGCTGCGCTCCTCGCCGCGGCCGGGGCTGCGCGCCCTGATGGCGGTGGCGAGGGTGGAGCCCGAGGCGGTCGACGAGGGTGTGCTCGGCTTCCGTCTGGCGCCGCGGATCAACGCGGCGGGGCGCCTCTATCGCGCGGACGCCGGAGTCGAGCTGCTGCTCACCGACGACGAGGCGCGAGCCGCGGCGATCGCCGAGGAGCTCGACCGTGCCAACTCCGAGCGCCGCGCCGCCGAGGCCGAGGTGGGGGCCGCCGCGGAGCGCGCCCGGGCCGAGCTGCCACCTGAGCAGGCCGGGGCGCCGGGGTTGGTGCTGGCCGGCGAGGGTTGGCATCCGGGGGTGGTGGGGATCGCCGCCTCGCGGCTCGCCGAGCGGCACTGGCGACCGACCGTTCTGATCGGGCTGCAGGGTGATCGCGGCCGCGGCTCCGCCCGCAGCATCCCGGGCTTCGATCTGATCGCGGCGCTCGACGCCTGCTCGGAGCACCTGATCCGCCACGGTGGCCACCGCGCCGCCGCGGGGCTGGAGCTCGAGCGCGACGAGCTCGAGGCCTTCAGGCAGGCATTCCTGGAGTACGCCCGGGCCGAACTCTCCGAGGCGGACCTCGTTCGAACCGAGAGCGTCGACGCGCTGGTCGGCGTCGGCCGCGAGGGGATCGGTATGGAGCTGGCCGAGCAGCTCGAGCGGCTCGGCCCGTTCGGCAAGGGCAACCCCAATCCGAGGATCCTGGTGCCCTCGGCCCGGCTGCGCACCGTTCGCCCGCTGGGCGAGCGGGGGCGGCATTCGCGCTTCGAGCTGGAGAGCGGGGCGGGGCGCGCCTCGGGCGTCGCCTTCGGCATGAACGGCGAGCTGAGCTCGCGCGAGGACCAGCCACTTGATCTGTCCGTGCGGCTCGAGGTCGACCGCTGGAACGGAGCGGTCCAGCCCAGGGTCGTGGTGCGGGAGCTCTACCCGCTGGAGGAGCCCTCGCCCGCGCCCGACTGCGCGACGGGGGACTGTCCGAGCGACGACGGCCGGTGGTGGGGGAGGGTGCGCGCGGAGCTCGGCCGGGTGGAGGAGGGCTGGCCGCCGGCCCTCGGGCGCCGCCCTCCCCAAGGTCCCTCGCGGGAGCTGGTCGACCGGCGGGCCGGCGCCGCTGTGGCCTCTCTCGCCGAGCTGATCTCCAGCGGTGAGCCGGTGCTGGCTTTGTGCGCGGACACCTCGCGCCGCCGGGCGCTGGCGGGCTCGGCGGCCGACCCTCGCCGATTCGGGGCGGGGCGCCCGCTGCTCGCCTGCGGGCGCTGCGGCGAGGCCGGCCTCGATGCCGCGCTCGGGGGCGCCGATCGGGCGGATCGCCCGCCGCCCGGCCTGGTGCTGGCCGACTGGGCGGCGCTGGCGCGACGCCCCGACGCCGGCCGTCGCTTCCCGCATGTCGTCATCGTCGATCCCGCCCCCTTCGAGGCCCTGGAGGCGTTCGCTCACCTGGCCCCCGCGGGGCAGGTCGGGGGACCCTCGGCGGGCTATCTGCATCTCGCCTGGGGACCGCGGGAGCTAGAGCTGGCCGAGCGTTGCGCGGGGCTGGAATGGAGGCTGCGCGGGGCTATCGAACAGATCTGGCGGCTGCTGGGCAGGGCCGGAGGGAACGCGGGAGGCCCGCGGCTGCGCGAGCTCCTCGCCGGCCCCGGTCACCATCCCCGGACCGCGGAGGTCGCGGCGCGCTGCGTGGCGGTCCTCGTGGAGCTCCGCCTCTGCGAGTGGAGCGACGATGGCCCCGCCCCCGCGCTGCGGGTCTTATCCTCGGGGAGGACCGAGCTGGAGCGATCGCGCGCCTATGCCGCGTGTCTCGCACGGCACGAGGAGGCAACCCGATACCTGCGAAGCAGAGCACAGAGAGCCTGAAGGACAAAGAGCAGGGAGCGCCCCCGCGCGATCGCGGCGGTCACACCCGGGTCGGAGAGCCGATCGGCGAGCACCGCGCGCCGCGCGCCGACGCGATCACCCGCGATCTCAGCGCCGAGCAGCGTGCCCTGCTCGGCGACCTGTTCGCGGTGATCGAGGAGCATGCCTCGGATCGCTCCGAGCCGATCGACCGTACCGAGATCGAGCGCGCCTTCGCCTTCGCCTGCGAGAGCCACGCCGGGCAGGAACGAAAGTCCGGCGAGGACTTCATCACCCATCCGCTCGGGGTGGCCCGGATCTGCGCGGGCATGCGCCTGGACACGGCGACGCTCTGCGCGGCCCTGCTGCACGACACCGTGGAGGACACCAGCGCCAGCCTCGAGCAGGTGCACGAGCGCTTCGGTGATGAGATCGCCCAGCTCGTCGACGGGGTGACCAAGCTGACCGAGATCACCTTCAAGAGCCGCGACGAGCGCCAGGCCGAGAACTACCGCAAGATGATGGTGGCGATGGCCAGCGACGTCAGGGTGATCCTGATCAAGCTCGCCGACCGCCTCCACAACATGCGCACCCTGGATGCGCTGCCCAAACAGAAGCAGCAGGAGAAGGCGCGGGAGACCCTGGAGATCTTCGCCCCGCTGGCGCACCGATTGGGCATCCATGCGATCAAGTGGGAGCTGGAGGACCTCGCCTTCTCCACGCTTCACCCGCGCAAGTACGACGAGATCAAGGAGCTGGTCGCCCAGCAGCGCGCGGAGCGCGAGCGCTACGTCTCCGACGCCGGCAAGTTCCTATCGCAGGAGCTGAAGAAGGTGGGGATCGAGGCCGAGATCTCGGGCCGGGCCAAGCACTTCTACTCGATCTACACCAAGATGACCCGCAAGGGCCGGGAGTTCAACGAGATCTTCGATCTGACCGCGATGCGGGTGCTGGTCGGCTCGGTGAAGGACTGCTACGGAGCGATCGGGATCACCCACTCGCTTTGGAAGCCGCTGCCGGGGCGCTTCAAGGACTTCATCGCGATGCCCAAGGGCAACATGTACCAGGCGCTTCACACCACGGTGATCGGCCCAGAAGGGCGGCCGCTGGAGATCCAGATCCGCACCCCGCAGATGCACGAGCTGGCGGAGTACGGGATCGCGGCCCACGTCCTCTACAAGGAGGGCCAGGGCGGCAGCACCTCCTCGCCGGAGGCGGGCAAGGAGAAGATGACCTGGCTGCGCCAGCTGCTGGAGAACGAGAAGGAGGCCGACCCGGCTCGCTTCCTGGAGGCCCTCAAGGTCGACCTGTTCGAGGACGAGGTCTTCGTCTTCACCCCGAAGGGTGAGGTGAAGAACCTGGCGGCCGGATCGACGCCGCTCGACTTCGCCTACTCCATCCATACCGACGTCGGCCACCGCTGCGTGGGCGCGAAGGTGAACGGCAAGATCGTCCCACTCCACTACCAGCTGCGCAGTGGCGACATCGTCGAGGTGCTGACGGCCAAGCAGGGCCGGGGCCCCTCCCGCGACTGGCTGAAGCTCGTCCGCACCTCGCGCGCCCGTAACAAGATCCGCGCCTGGTTCAAGCGCGAGAGCCGGGAGGACGCCGAGCGGCGCGGCCGCGAGCAGCTGATGGGGGCGCTGCGCAAGCAGGGTCTGCCACAGCACAAGGTCTCCGGCTCGCCGCTGTTCGCCGACGTGATCCGGGAGATGGGCTTCCGCAAGGCCGACGACTTCTACATCGCGCTCGGCCAGTCGAAGATCTCGACCAAGGTCGTCGCCACCAAGGTGATGCAGCGCCTCAAGCGTGGCGAGGCGGTGGCCGACGAGCCGACCGAGGGCCTGATCAAGGGGACCGACGACTCGCGGCAGCGCACCCGCGAGGCGACCAGCTACGGCATCAGGGTCAAGGGTGTCGACGAGGTCGCCGTGCGTCTGGCGAAGTGCTGCCGACCGGTGCCCGGGGATTCGATCGTCGGCTACGTCTCGCTGGGCCGTGGAATCACCGTGCACCGCGAGGACTGCCGCAACCTGCAGGCGCTGAAGAAGGCTCCGGAGCGGGTCACGGAGGTGAGCTGGGACGGCGACAACGAGGCCTCGTACCGCGTCGAGCTGCAGGTCGACGCCTGGGACCGCACCCGGCTGCTCGAGGACCTCTCCCGCAGCTTCGCCGAGGCGGGCCTCAACATCCTGGAGGCGCGCTGCACGACCAAACATCCGATGGTCAAGAACCGCTTCGTGGTCGAGGTGGGTGACGCCGAGCAGCTCAAGCAATGCGTCTCGCGGCTGCGCAACGTCGAATCGGTCTTCGACGCCTACCGGGTCACGCCGACCGC
>CAYZPZ010000028.1:4077-14520 GCA_964480205.1 uncultured Conexibacteraceae bacterium | reverse complement strand
TCTCGGCCACGGGATCCACACGATCTCCGAGCAGCCCGTCACCGCCAATTACAAGGTCCGAAACGTGATGCAGATCGCCTCCGATCTGCTCGGCGGGCGTTCGGTTCATGGTCCTCCAGAGCCGCATTGCCCTGAAGCCCAAGAACCAGGTCTCCTACGAGGGCGTCACCTACTCGGGAACCCCGGTCTTCGAGCACCCGGTCAAGGCCACGGAGGATGCGGGCTTCACATCCGTGCTCGAGGCGCAGCACCCGCGTCCCGCCTTTCGGTTGGCCGATCCCGTGCTGCTCGCAGCGATCGCGGGCGAAATCCGTCCAGCTGCGCTCGGCCTCGGGGCTGAACGACGCGCCGAAGGCAGGAGCTAAGCACGCTCAGGCGCCGGGATTCTCGCGCAGGCTCCGCTCGGTGGCCGGGGCCCCGGCGAGCAGGCGACTAGGCGGGTACTCACCGCGCATGACCACGGAGTTCGCCGCGACCAGCGAGTTCCGTCCCACCCTGGCCCCCCGGAGGACCACGGCTCCTCGAGCGACCAGCGTGTTGGATCCGACCACGACCGGGTCGTAGCGGATCGGCAGGTCGAGGAAGTAGGTGTCGCTGCCGTCTGGCGTGTGGTCGGAGTCGATCAGGCTGACCCATTCGCCGAGCGCCGCGCGATCGCCGACCTCGATCCGGTCCGCGCACTGGATGAACACCCCGCGACTGACGATCACACCCGAGCCGATCCGGAGCTCACTCGTGCTCTTCAGGAGCGAGAGGTCCCGCACGGTCGTCCCGCGGCCAAGCTCGATCGAACCGGAGTGCAGTTCGAGCTTGACGTGGTCGTAGATGTCGACCCGGTCGGAGAGGACGAGGCGATTGGACCCTTTCGCCCACACCTCCAGCACCAGATCCGCGCCGATGTACACCCCTCGCCCGATCACCAGCTCGAAGACGCCGTCCCCCTCGCCACCGCGCATCAGGGCCCGGATCCTGGGCGAGGCCTCGAGCTTGGCTCCGTAAGGCGCATCGAGAAGCAGCCGACCGCCGTTTCGGCGCAGGGCGATCCGCAGTCGGAGCGCCCAGGCCCTGAAGCGAAGCCTCGCCCACAGGGACCTGAGGGCACGGACTGCCACCCTGACCGGGTTCGCGCTCGGGCGGGTTCTTGGAGAATGGGTGCCGGATGGAGAAGTCACCGCGATCGTCGGCACTCTACGAACAAGGCTGGTCGCTCCGGACGCTCGAGCTCACCGGAGAGTTTCGGCTGTCGGGCTGGAGCGTCGTGGCGCCGGATCTGCTCCGTCGAGCGGATGGGAGCCTGTTGTGGATCCTCAACGGACCCACCCGGCGAACCCGCTTCGCCGACGGATGGTTCGAGGTGGAGGACGTGGAGTGGAATCTCGCGCAGGAGGGCGACGTGGCACTGCTGCGCACCGCGGACACGGCCTGCCATGTCGATGCCGTCGAGCTTCGGGGGGAGGTTGCGGGGGCGTTCGAGGCTGATACCTCCGAGCCGATGCACCTGTATCCGCTGGGCGGTCGGCTGGGCGGGCCGCGGGACCTGGCGCCATTTCTGCTCGAGGACCAGGTGGTGGCGAGAGCCGATGGCCGAGTGGGTCCGACCGAGCAGCTGGCGCTTTCGATCTACCGGATCGCGAGGCTCCGGGGCGGCCCCTTCTGGGACGCGGCGGCCGCGCACGTCGCGGCCGCGGTCAGGCAACGCGTCGAGATGGCCGGTGCTCGCGCGCCCCGGCACGGTCTCTGGGCCGTGGGCGAGACCCACGTGCGCCTGCTCGCCGACACCCTGCTGCTGTTGGTCGCGCACTCAGAGGCGACCGGCGACCCACGGTGCAGCCGCGCGGGCGAGGCGATCGCCGACATGATCGAGGGCTTCGGGGTTCGGTGGGGCGGCGGCGTCTGGTACCTGCACGATTCGGCCGAGCGCCAGGCGGGTCGAAACGACCTCGTCCTCAACACGCACCTGCACGCGATGCTGGCCCTGCTTGCCGCGGGTCGCTCGGTGGACAGTGCCCGTCGCTCCCTGGTGTCCGCCCTCGGGCTGCGCTGCCGGCGCCCGGGCGCCTATCTCCACGCGGCCGCGATCGCCGCGACCGACGCCGCCGGCGCGCTGACGCCGGCTCCGGGATCGAGGGCGGGACTGAGGCGAGCGATGCGATCCCGCGGCAGGGGCGCCCGATACCGGGTGCGCCACCCGCATCTCCGCGCTCCGGGAGGCTGGATCGCCCAGAGCGTTCACGGCCGCGCCTGTCCCCTGCGCTACATGCTGGTCAACCTGCACGACCTGGCCATGCTCCAGGCCAATCTCGACGAACCGGCCTCAAAAAGCGCGCTGCGCGTCGGCCTGCGCTACGTGCGCCTGACCGGGTTCGTCCGAGCTCAGCGGCGCCGCGGGGACCCCACCGTCGCTCTCGTGCCGGGGATTCTGCGCGTCGCGGGGCGAGAGCGCGCCGCCGAAAGCGCCGCCGCGAGGCTCGCGGCCCATGGCCTGCCCCCGGCGGTCGGGTGGCCGGGCCACGAGGATCACCTCTGGTCGCGCCTGGCGGCGGGAACTCCCTAGCTCAACCTCCGCCTGCCGCTTATCGGAGTCGGCGCAGCCAGCGGCGGGCCCTCACCGCCCGCTTCGGCTTCAGGTGAGGTCGCTTCGCGAGCTCACTTCGGACGAACGCGGGCAGATACTGGTCCGCGGGACCGAGCCCCACGAAATGCCTTTCCTCGCAGGTGAACGCCCCCTTCCACCAGAGCGTCTCGACGCGCTCCTCGTCGCTGAGCAGACCTCGGAATCCGCTCGGGAAGTGCGCCCGAGGCTGGCTGTGCAGGCTGTGGTCCTTGAAGATGAGCTGCACGTGCTGCGCCTCCTGGTCCATCTCGACCAGCCAGCGGTGGTGCCCCCAGCCGACCAGAGGCCCCCGAAACCCATAGGAGAGCTCCTCCAGCATCGACGGGGTCTCGATGTACCCGGCCTTGGCGATCCGGGCCATCTCGCTGCAGACCCAGATCGGGTCGCGCACGTCCTCGAGCGTCTGGGAGCAGACGACGAAGTCGATCTCGTCGGCCTTGAACGGATAGGGCTCCCGGCCGCAGATGTCGCGCTGGATCCACGTCGATTCCGAGAAGCGCTCGGGTTCGGGTCCCCTCTCGGTCCAGCCGCGACGCGCGTAGAGCCCGCGACTCTCGTAGGGCATCATGTCGATCACCCAGTCGGCGCGCTCCAGGGGATCCGCCCATCCCCCGATGTCGAGCACCTTGTCGTCAGGGCCGAGCGTTTGGAGTAGGCGATCCCTGTTGGCGGCGAGCATCGGGACTGCTACGCGGTCCGAGGCCGTGCCTGTCGCCGGCGGAGGTAATCAATCGCTTCGCGTACCAACGCCCCCTCGGTGAGCATGGTCGCGGCCACCACGGTGACGACATATAGGAGGACCTCGGCGATGACGATCTCCGGTCCGCGGTCGCCAGTGAGGATCACGCGACCGGCCAGCACCGCGACGGCCCCGGTCACCGCTGGCGCATGGGCCGGTAGGGCATGGCGGAGGAGGGAGAACCCCGGGAACAGCTGGCTCAGGTAGTAGGCCCTGACGATGAGGTAGATCACCGTAGCTATGCCCATCCCGATCGCGAACCCGTTGAGATCGCCGATCAGCAGCAGCGGCACCGCGATCCCGCAGATGGCACCCGCCTGGATCAACGAGGCCGCCGCGATCGGTTTGGTCCTTCCGATAGCGCGGTAGAACGCCGTCCAGTTGAAGCCGAACTGGTTCGCTGCGGTGACCAGCCCCATGGCCTGCAGGAGGCCGACCGCGAACTCCCACTGGCTTCCGAGGACGAACTCGACCAGATCCGGCGCGAACAACGCCATGCCGACGCCGAGGGGCGCGCCCCAGAGAATTCCCAGCCTGTTCGATTTGGTGAAGACCTCGAACAGAAGGTCCGCCCGGTCCTTGACCGCGCAGACCCCCGGATACATGGTTTGGGTTACCACGTCGCTCGCCTGTCGCGCATAGGCCGGGATCAGGCTGGAGAGGGCGATCGCCCCGACGGCCGCGAGCCCAAGGGCCTTGGTCGCGACCAGCACCGGGACCTGAGCCATGGCGATGATCGAGAGCCCCGCGACGAACATCGGCCAGGAGAAGGTGAGGTACTGCCGGGCCGTGGCGCGATCGAACCGGAACCGAAGGGGGTACGGGCTGGCGATCAACGACGCCAAAGCCGTGGCCCAGGCGCCGGCTACAAGGCCCAGGACCAGGCTCCAGTAGCCGTAGCCGGCGACCGCCAGGGAGACGGTGACGATGAAACTGACGATGGGGCTGATGCTCTGGAGCAGGCGCTGTTTGAGGAACTGCATCCGCCGCAGGAACACCCAGAGCGGGGTCTGCAGGACGGCCGCGGGAATGGCGGCGGCCAGGACGAGGCCCGGAGCGACGATCTCCTCGAGCCCGTAGAACACGGCAAGCACGGGGATCACCGAGAGGAAGATGATCAGGAAGGCCCCGCTGACGATCGCCTCCAGCGTGAATGCCTTCTGGAAGGCGAGCTGCTGATCCGCCTCATCCTGCTGGACGAACTTGTCCACGATTCCGACCTGCTTCAACCATCCCAGCGAGCCGAGGACGGCAGCAAGGAAGCCCCAGAGGCCGTACTCGGCGGCGCCCAGCAGCGCGGCCACCACGAACCCCTTAAGCATGGTGAGCACGCTGAGCGCGACCACAAAGGTCCCGTTGATGATCGTCCCCCGCGCCGCTTTCGCCCGCAGGCTCACCCCCTGCTCCCCGAAGCGGAGCTCGCGGGGGGATGCGCCGGCGGACTCGCCGCCCTCGAGTCCCGCGATCGACGACGGCGGCACCGGCGGAGCGGTCGCAGGCGGGGGGGATCCCTCGGCGGGTCCTCTGGGCTCGCGCGGAGGGGTCATGGTCTTCCGCGCGGCCTCAGAGCGACCAACTCTCGAATGGCTTCCCCGTCAGCTCGCGAAGACGATCGACCTCGGGACCCAACCGTTCCCGAAGCGCGCTCGCCAGCTCCGGGCTCACCGCGGGCCTCTCGACTGGACGGCTCAGCAGCATCATGATCGGCTTCGTCACGGGGCGCCGCAGCTTTCTCGGGATCCGCCTTCGCACCGCCTGGCGAAAGTGGCTGCGCTCGAGTTTGAGGCCGAGCCTGTTGAATCGAACCTGGTCGTTGCGCGGATAGACGATCTCGTTGAAGCGCGGGGTAATGAAGCCATCGTCCACGCCGAGGAAGTGAAAGGCGCTGCGAAGCGTCCCCAACCGGTCCGCGGCCATCTCCGCCTGGTCGATCACCAGCAGCCGGTCCGCGGGGAAGCGCTCCAGGTACCTCTCCACCTGCGTTGCGTAAGAGCTGGCGGCCAGGTACGGGTTTCTCGGGTCGTCCCCGTCCCGCAATGAGTCGGTCATCGCCCGCTCGAAGTCGCGGCTCTCCCTGCCGACGAGTACCTGCTGCGCGTACTGCGCCGGCAATCGGTCGATCGGATCGCGGACCAGGTAGATCAGCTTCGCGTCGGGAATCAGCTTTCGGATCCGTCCGGGGACATCCCCTCGGAACGGGTGGACCGAGTAGCTGGGCGATGCCTCCCCCCTGACCGGAGCCGGAGTAGGGAAGAGGGTCTTGTACCACTCGATCCGGTCCTCCCAGTCCTCGCGGCCGAAGAAGTGGGCCTCCTTGCGCGTCGACATCGCGATCTCCGGATGCTGGTCCAGGTAGTAGTGAAGGCTCGTGGTCCCGGCCTTGCCGGCGCCGATGATGATCAGGTTCGGGAGCATTGTCACTCAGAGGTCGTGAGCCGAGAGTTCGCGCTCCAGGCGCCTCGCGTCCGAGGGCGCGAGTACCTCCGGGTCGCCTTGCTCGTCCGCGGAGGACGACCGCCCCCTCCACAGCCGAGCCGCCACGAAGCCGGCCGCGAGGGCGAGGAGCGCCGGAGGGACGATCCACGCGCTCAGCTCGAAGCCCTCGTCGTCGGGGACCGCGAGGACGTCGGGCCCGTATTCGGCCACGAGGGCGTCTTTCACCTCCGCCTTGGTCTTTCCGCGGTCGATCAGACGGCGGATCAGGGCGCGCTGGCGCTCCGCCTGAGGGGCCTCCGACAGCTCGAGCGTGGTCCCGCAGATCGGGCACATCACCTCGTCCTCGATGTCGGGCAGCGAGGCGCGGGGCTCTCCCGCGGCCTGGGCTCCCGATGCGCCCAGCAGGGCGAGGGCGACCGCCCAGGTGAGAATGCGCCCGACGGTCACGGCCTGGGCTCTTCGATCATGGGCTCCACCGCCCCACGCAGGTACTGCTCGGTGACGGGCCCGCGGCGGATCAGCGCGATCCGGCCGGCCGGATCGATCAGAAACGACTCGGGAAAGCCGGTCATCCCGTACGCCTCCCGGCGTTCCGCTCCATTCCCGTCTCGAAGCTGGGGGAAGGTGAGGTCGAATTCCTCCACGAAGTCACGGGCATCTTCGGTCGCGTCATCGAGGTTGATGCCGAGAACGGTAAAGCCGTCGGCGCGATGGGCCTCGTGAAAGCGCTGCAGGGCCGGGGACTCGGTGCGGCACGGGTCGCACCATGAGGCCCAGAAATTGAGCAGCACCCAGCGGCCCCGGTGATCGGCGATCCGGCCGCTCCCGGCCCCGTCGAGGCGCGGGAGCTGCTTGTCGGGCGCGGGCTCGCCCACCTCCAGGGCCTGCCCGCCCTTGGTGGCGAGGCCGAAGCCGAGCAGGCCGACCACCGCGAGGACCGCCATGAACACCAGGAAAGAGCGAGTTGACATCGCGCATAGGCTAGAGCGACGCCGTCGGCGGATCGGCTGGTGCCGCGGTCGAAGCCGCTAGCCTGCACGGACGGTATGGAGGCCGCCGCTTCGACGATTCGTGCCGCCGAGACGCAGGGGGACCGGGCCCGCATGCGGCGGACCATCTTCTTCTACGACGACGGGATCGTGCTCTGCGCGACGGTCAGGGCGTTCGAGTCGCTGGGCATCCTCGAGGGTTCGTTGCGCGAGAGGGTGCCCCTGAGCGAGCTCCATCCGGACATCACTGAGCGAGGATTCGGGTACATGCGGGCGGGCCTGCGCAGCTTGGCCGGCCAGGGCTGGCTCTCATTCGAGCCGAGCCTGGAACCGGAGAACACGTTCTTGGAGTGGACGACGGAGGGCCTGGCGGCCGCGGAGCATCGGCACCGCTACGCGGAGCTGGGGGACTTCCTCGCGCTCTTCTCCAGCAACGCTCCCGATGCCTGGTCGCAGCCCTGGGATCCGGGCAGGGTCGAGCTCTTCCTGCGGTTGCTCGACGGACGCTTCCGTGACAGGTCAGGGAGCGGCGATCCGGCTGAGGGTGGAATCGTCGACCATCTCGACGCGGCCCTGGTGGTGCCGGCGATGCTCTGGCTGCGGGGCAGCCGGCGCCTCGGCGACCGTCGGCCGCAGCTGCCGCGGGACGAGCTCGGTGAGGGGATCGGGGGGCTGCTGACCTCGCTCGGCTGGCTCGACGAGGACGGTTCTTGGACCGAGCTCGGTGGAAGGGCTCGCGAGTACGCCGTTCATTTCGGAATCGTGGGGTCATACCTTCCGCTGCTGGCTCGGCTGCCCGAGCTCTACCGGGGCGAGGTGGCCGTGTCCGTCAGAGCGGACGAGGGCGCTCCCGAGTGGCACGTCAATCGTGAGCTCAATGTGATCGCGAGCGCCGCCGCGCACCGGCGGTATTTCGCGGATGCCGACGAGATCTTCGTGGAGCTGTTCGATCGCGAGCCGGTTTCCGAGCAGCCCCGATTCGTCGCGGACATGGGATGCGGGGACGGCAGCTGGCTGAACCATCTGCACGAGCTGATCTCGAGTAGCACCCTGCGCGGCCGGCACCTGCGGACCGATCCACTGCTGTTGGTCGGCATCGACTGCAACGAGGCGGCGCTGGACCGGGCGCGGACCAACCTCGCCCAGCGGGGCGTGCCGGCCCTGCTCGTGTTCGGCGACGTGGGCGATCCCGAGGCGCTGGGCCGCGGGCTGGCGGAGCACGGTCTGGCGATGGAGGACGGACTCCATGTCCGCTCCTTCCTGGACCATGACCGGGCTTACCTAGGCGCCGGAGCCGGGATCACGGTTCCCGGTACCTCGAGCGCGGCGTATGTGGATTCGCGGGGCCGGCCTCTCGGAGGCGCCGAGGTTGAGCGCGATCTGGTGACCCACCTGCGCCGCTGGGCGCCGTATCTGCGCAAGCACGGTCTGGTCGCGTTGGAGGCTCACTCCGTCGCGCCCACGGTGACCCGCAGGCACCTCGGCGCCCTGCACAGCGTCGCCTTCGACGCCTACCACTCTTACTCACATCAGTATCCGGTCGAGTACTCGGCCTTCATCAGCTGCTGTCGGGAGGCCGGGCTGGAGCGAGTTACCTACTGCGAGCGCCAGTATCCGACCTCGCGCCCGTTCACAGCCGTCAGCCTCAACCGCTTCCTGGTGCGCGACTCCGAGGCGCTGCTACCCGGCGTCGACGAGGACGCCAGGCGAGAGCACACCTGGTCGCCCGACCCGGGCACCGACCTCGAGGACGGCAGGCGGCTGCATGAGCTCCTGTTCGCAGGCGGGGCACTGGCGCACCCGAGGTTGTGGTGCGCCCCCGCGACCGGATTCGTGGTGGCACGGACGCTGGCGGCGATTGAGGAGCGGTTGGCGCGCACCGGCGCGGGTGAAGTGATCCGGGTGCTCGACTACGGCGCCGGTACCGGCCTGGCGACGATCGAGCTGCTCAAGGCATGTAAGGAAAGGGGCGTCGAGGAGCGCCTGCGGCGAAGGGGGGCGAGCATCGAGCTCCATCTGGCCGATCTGCCTTCGGCCTGGTTCGCCCAGGGGTTCGAGCTGCTCGGAGACTGCAGCTGGACGAGGTTCCATTCTCTGCGCGCAGCCGACGGCACCTTCCGTCCGTTGCAAGAGGTCCTGGAAGGTCGTCCCGTGGATGCGGTGATGGCGAACATGGTCTTCCACCTGATTCCCGTCTCGGCGCTGGGAAGGGTGGCGTCGGAGCTGGCCGATGTGCTTCTGCCGGCCGGTCGCCTGCTCTGGAGCTCGCCCGACCTCGGGCCGCCCGGGCAGCACGCGGTTCTGTTCCACGATCCCAACCGGGCGCTGCGCTCCCTTTGGCTCGAGAAGCTCACCACCGAGGGCGGCGACGAGGCGACGTTGGATGGCGTCAGGGCCGACCGGCGCATCCTCCCCGATGCCAATCCCGCCGCCGAGGTTGACGCAGCCCTTTCGGCCAAGCTGGCGGGGCACGTCGAGCGCCCCACCTACGAGATGCTGGAGGAGGAGATCGCCGAGGTGCTGCTGGTTCCCTCAAACGGGGCCGAGTATCTGCCCGAGATCAGCGATCGGACCACCCGGGAGAAGTTGATCCGTGAGTTGATGCAGGGCGAGGTGCTCCCGGCTATGCGGAGCGGACCCGCTGGCACGGCCCTCGGCCTCAACGTGCAGTGGACGCTTGGCGACTTCACCAAGCCCGGCTCTTAGAATGTGGCGGGCGCGGATGTAGCTCACCTGGTAGAGCGCCAGCTTCCCAAGCTGGAGGTAGCGGGTTCGAGTCCCGTCATCCGCTTGAGCATGCCCGAGGTCCGAACCCTTGACCAAGCCCTCCTGCCAAGCACACTGTTGACCCGCCTCTGCCGGTGAAGCTCGCGCCCGGCCGCGCGAGAGCCATCGCCGCCGCGATCGTCGCGGTCGCGCTCGCCGCGGTGGCCACCCTCCTGCTCGTGGTCGAGCGCGAGCCCGACGGCGGCCGCGCCTCGCCGCTCGAGGTCGTGGACTCCCGCCAGGTCGGCGCGCGCCTGCTCGAGTTCACCACCCGGAGCCCCTCGCTGAACGGCGATGCCAAAGTCAGGGTCCTGCTTCCCGAAGGCTACGACGAATCCCAGCGGTCCTTCCCCGTCCTCTACCTCCTTCACCCCGCGCGTGGGAACGCGCGGTTCTGGAGCGAGACGGCCGACGTCGCCGCGCTCACCGATGGCCTACCGCTGATCGTGGTCATGCCCGACGCGGGCGCCTTCGGCTTCTACTCCAACTGGCAGGACATCGGCGATCGCGAGGGGCCGCAGTGGGAGAGCTACCACCTCGAGGAGCTGATCCCCTGGGTGGAGTCTGAGTTCCGGACCCTGGATGGCCGCGACGGCCGGGCGGTGGCCGGCGCCTCCATGGGAGGCCTCGGGGCGATCATGTACGCGGCGCGGCACCCGGAGCTGTTCGCGGCCGCGGCGAGCCTGTCGGGGCCGGTGCAGTTGGAGCCCGGACAGATCAGTGCGCTGATGCGGGCCGTGGGTCGGGATCCCAGCCTGCCGATGCGGATCTGGGGACCGCCGGAAACCGAGATTCGCAACTGGGTCGCCCACGACCCGGTTGCCCTCGCCCCGGCCCTCGAGGGCGTCGAGGTCATCCTCAGCAGTGGCGACGGACGGCCCCGGGGCTACGAGGGCCCG
>CAYZPZ010000028.1:1455-3977 GCA_964480205.1 uncultured Conexibacteraceae bacterium | reverse complement strand
CCATCGTCCACGCCTTCCAGTGATTCCGTGGCGGAGCCGATCACTCAGACCGAGCTGGATCGCGAGTTGGCCCTGTTCGAGGGCCTCGAGGCGATCGCGCTCGATCGGTTCGAGCGTGGCCGGTTCCGGGTCGACGCCGACGGGGGACGGTTCGACTGTGTGCTCTCTCGGGGTGGGGACCGTCTCTTCGTCCTGCTGGCGGGAGGAATCCGGCGCCGGCGGCAGGGCTTGCCCCATTTTCAGCGCTGGCGGTGGGCGCAGGACTTCCCGGGGAGCGTCCTGCTCGTCGCCGACCCGACTCTTCGGCTGGCCGACCGGCTCGGGCTCGGGTGGTATCTCGGCCCCGCGGAAGCGAACTGGACCGTCACCCTCGCCCGTCTCGTCGGTCGGGTCGCCGAAGAGCTGGGCATCGCGCCGGAGGACATCGTCTTCTACGGTTCGTCCAGCGGCGGCTTCGCGGCGATCACCGCGGCCAGTTGGTCCCCCGGCGCGGGCGCAATCGGCATCAACCCCCAGACCGACGTACTCCGGTACCACCCTCGGGCGGTGAAGCGCATGCTCAAGACCTGTTTTCCGGGCACCTCGATGCGGAACTTCCCGGAGCGGCTCCGGCGCGAGCGGCTGCTCGCCTGGGCGCGATGCGAGGCCTCACCGCAGACGCGGGTCCTGATCGCGCAGAACTCCCGTGACCGCGTGCACCTCCAGCGGCACTTCACCCCGTTCTGTGAGCGGCTCGGGATTCCGCCCGACGGCGGGATCTCGCCGTCCCGGCTTCGCGCATCCCTGCTCTTCGAGAACGACGCAGGACACGTCGGCGCGGAGCCCAAGGAGCTTCTTCCCGAGTTGCTCAGGCGCTATGACATGCTCGGTCGCCCTCCCCGCAATGGGGCCTAGGCTGGGCGCCAGCACCCTCACCTAGACTTCCGGCGATGACGATGGCGATCAAGGTGCGTGAGGCGGCCGTCCGGGCGCGGTCGCTGGGACCGCGCCGCGCCTACCGAGCGCTGGTCAGGCGGCTCGGATACTTCTGGGGGCCCCGGCTGATGTCGGCCATTCGCAAGCGCTGGGTGCTGATTCGCAATCCGCACGCGGACGTCCGATTCGGCAAGGGCGTCTACCTGGGGCCGGGCTTCAGCCTCGACGCACCCAACCGGGGGATCTTCATCGTCGGCGACTACGTCGAGTTCCGGCGCAACTTCAGAGCGGAGCTCCGCTCCGGGGCCCGAATCACGATCGGCCCCGGATGCGTCTTCACCTACGACGTGCGCATGCAGTGCTACGCCTCGATCGAGGTGGGGGCGCGATGCGCGATCGGCGCCACCTTCATCGTCGACGGCAACCATCACTTCCGGGACCTCTCCAAGCCGATGCTGGCCCAGGGATGGGATCATCGTCCGATCCGGATCGAGGACGACGTCTCGATCCACGTCTTCTGCGCCATCGTCAACAGCATCGGCGAGCGGTCGGTGATCGCCGCCGGCTCCGTCGTCACCGAGCCCATTCCCCCCTATTGCCTGGCCGCCGGGGCTCCCGCGAAGGTCCGCGACTACTTCGGGCCCGACGCGGATGCCGATGGCAAGCCCGCCCCGGGCAATGGGGGTCGTCAGCAGGGCGCTCGTTCCTGATATTGCCGCCCGCGGCAGGTAGGCTGATGCCCTTGTGTTTCGCGATCGGGGGGCAAGTAGGCGCAGTACTGTGAGGCGCGGCCGTGGTGGTGCCGACGGCCGGGACGGCTGGGCGCTGGAGGCCGCGCGGGACGGCCGCCCCTCATCGCCCGAGACCGACGAGTGGCTCGCGGTCCTCGGTCGCGCGCGCCCCAAGAGCGCGTCCGCCCCGGCCACGAACTCACGTCCGGCGACGACGGCGCGGGCCACGTCTCCGACCCACGGGGCGATACCGCCCGCCGACTCGAGGCGAGTCGATCGCGATCTGGAGAGATGGCGCGATCGCGCCAGCGATGTGGAGCGGCGAATCGCCCAGATCGAGCGCCGGGTCCAGCGCACCACCACGGCGCTCACGGATCTGGTCGTATCGCGCAACGGACGCAGGCCCTAGGACTCCGAGGGCTGCGCGGCCGCGCGGAGATCGCGGCCCATGCGGCGAGCATCCAGGCCGCCGTTAGCCCGGCGCCCCGGTTGCGATAATCCCGAGGGCATGGATCCCGCCCGCAAGCGCAAGATCCGCTTGGCGGTGGCGCTCGGCGCCGCCGTGCTGCTCGCCGTGGGGCTGATCTACACCTCGTTCTCGGCCTCCACCGAGGCCCGCCAGCCCTCGGATCTGATCGCCACCGGCTCGGGCGACACCTACGACCTCACGGGGAAGGTGGTGCCCGGCTCGATCGAGCGCACCGACGAGCGCCTCGAGTTCCGCATCTCCGACCGCGACGGCTCCGAGTCGATCCCGGTCACCTACACCGGCACGGTTCCGGATCCCTTCCGCGACGGCCGCGAGGTGATCGTCACCGGCAAGCTCGCCGAGGGGGCCTTCGTCGCCGAGCACGACAGCCTGATCACCAAGTGCCC
>CAYZPZ010000028.1:0-1355 GCA_964480205.1 uncultured Conexibacteraceae bacterium | reverse complement strand
AGCTCGCCGAGGGGGCCTTCGTCGCCGAGCACGACAGCCTGATCACCAAGTGCCCGTCGAAGTTCCAGGAAGAGGCCGAGCGGGACCCCGAGCACGTGATCATCGAGGATTGAGGGCTTGATCGCGCTCGGCTCGGCCACGCTGGCGGCCTCGCTGCTGGTGGCGCTCTACGCGGTCGGCGCCGCGGTGCACGGCGCTCGCAGCGGCGATCGGCGCTGGGTGGACTCGGCGCGGCGCGCCGTCTACGCGCTGGCGGGACTGCTGGCGGTGGCGGTGGCGGTGATCGAGTCCGCGTTCATGCGCGACGACTTCTCCTTCCGCGTGGTGGCCGAGCACTCCTCGACCACCACCCCGAGCTTCTACAAGCTGACCGCGATGTGGTCGAGCCAGGAGGGGTCGCTGCTGCTCTGGGCGTTCGTGCTCTCTGTGGCGGCCGCGGGCGTCCTGTACCTGACCCGGCGCAAGCACAGGGATCTGGTTCCCTGGGCGACCGCGGTGCTGGCCGGGATCGCGGCTTTCTTTGTCGGGCTGATGCTGCTGTCGGCGAATCCCTTCGCTGAGCTGCGGCCCGCCCCGGCGGAGGGCGCCGGCCTCACCCCGCTGCTTCGCAACCCCTACATGGTGATCCATCCCCCGATGCTCTACTCGGGGTACGTGTTGCTCTCTATCCCGTTCGCCTTCGCGATCGGGGCGCTGATCACGCGGCGGCTGGACTCCAGCTGGATCCGCTCCACCCGCAGCTTCGCGCTCACCGCCTGGGTGTTCCTCGGCCTCGGCCTCCTGCTCGGCTCGCGCTGGTCCTACGAGGAGCTCGGCTGGGGCGGCTACTGGGGCTGGGACCCGGTCGAGAACGCGGCCCTGCTGCCCTGGCTGATCGCCACCGCCTACGTGCACTCGATCATGGTCCAGGAGCGCCGCGGGATGCTGAAGGTCTGGAACGTGGGCCTGATCTGCGGCGCCTTCGTGCTGGCGCTGGTCGGGACCTTCCTGGTGCGCTCGGGGATCCTCGACTCGATCCATGCCTTCGGCGCCTCCACGGTGGCGGAGCCGCTGCTCGGCCTGATCGCGGTGGTGGCGATCGGGGCGGCCGCCCTGATCGTCAGCAGGCTGGACGATCTGCGGTCGGAGCGGCGGGTCTCCTCGGCGCTCTCGCGCGAGGCACTTTTCCTGGTCAACAACCTGCTCTTGGTGGGGCTCGCCGCCGTGGTCTTCTGGGGCACCTTCTTCCCGCTGATCGCCGAGGCCTTCACCGGCGATCGCTCCTCGCTCGGGGCCCCGTGGTTCGAGCGCTACGTGACCCCGTTCGGGGTGCTGCTGGTGCTGTTCACCGGGATCGGGCCGCTGCTCGCCTGGGG
>CAYZPZ010000027.1:6999-14770 GCA_964480205.1 uncultured Conexibacteraceae bacterium | reverse complement strand
CAAGCTCGACCTGGCCGAGTACTACCTGGCCGTGGAGAAGGCCGCCGTCAACCAGCTGCGCGAGCGGCCCGGCACGATGAAGCGCTTCGTCGACGGCGTCAACGGCGAGTTCTTCTTCCAGAAGCGGGTGCCGAAGGGGGCCCCCGAGTGGCTCGAGACCGCCACCTTCACCTTCCCCAGCGGCCGCACCGCCACCGAGCTGGTCGCCAACGACGGCGCGCACCTGGTCTGGGCCGTCAACCTCGGGGTGATCGACTTCAACCCGCATCCGGTGCGCCGCGCCGACCTCGACCATCCCGACGAGCTGCGCGTCGACCTCGACCCCACCCCGGGCGTGCGCTGGAACACCGTGCGCAGGGTGGCGATGTGCGTCAAGGACGTGCTCGACGAGCACGGGCTGCGCGGCTTTCCGAAGACCTCGGGCTCGCGCGGGATCCACGTCAACGTGCGGGTCGAGCCGCGCTGGGACTACGACGATGTCCGCCGCGCCGCCCTGGCCCTGGCCCGCGAGGTGGAGCGTCGCGAACCCAAGCGCGCCACCAGCAAGTGGTGGAAGGAGGAGCGCCACGGCGTCTTCGTCGACTACAACCAGAACGCCCGCGACCGCACCATCGCCTCGGGCTACTCGGTCCGACCGGTCCCCGACGCCCGGGTCTGCTGCCCGCTGGCCTGGGAGGAGGTCCCCGAGGTCGACCCGGCCGAGCTGCGCCTGGACACCGTCCCCCAGCGCCTGAAGAAGATCGGGGACCCGTCGGCGGAGATCGACGCGAGCGCCGGCTCGCTCGAGCAGCTCCTCGAGCTCGCCCGCCGCGACGAGGAGGAGGGCCTCGGCGACGCGCCCTGGCCTCCCCACTTCCGCAAGCAGCGCGGCGAGCCCAAGCGTGTGCAGCCCAGCCGCGCGCGCAGGCGCTAGTCGGCCAGCTCGGGCGGCATCGCCTGCGGCCCGTCGGGGTAGAGCTCGGCCAGCTCGGCCTCGCTCATCTCCAGGGTGTTGGCGGGCTCGGGCGGCGCGCCGACCACCAGCCAGAGTTGCTCGGAGTCGGTGTCATTGAACGGCTGGCGCACGTGCCCGGGGTCGACCAGGACGGCGTCGAGGGACTGGAGGGTGAGCAACTCGTCGTCCACCCGGAGCTTGCCGGTCCCCTCCAGGAGGACGTAGAGCTCGGTGGTGCGTCGGTGGCGGTGCCGCGTCGAGGCCTGACCCGGGCGCAGCCGCCACAGGCGAGCCCCCATCGTCTCCGCGCCGAGCTGCCCGGCCAGGTTGGTGTTGTCGATCCCCATCTGGTTGGAGGGGCGCCAGTGCGCGTCGCCCGCCTTCAGCAATCGATAGGCCACGGGCGTGCTCAGACCAGCTGGTCGAAGGTGCAGGAGCGGGGGTCCTTGTCCTCGCGCCAGCGCACGATCTTCGAGCCGTGGCGGATGCGACCGCCGCTGGTGTGGTCGTAGGTCACCTCGACCACCAGCTCGGGGCGCAGCTCGAACCACTCCAGCTCCCGGCCGGTGTCCCACCGGCTCGGGTCGCCGCTCCCCTTCTGGCCCGTCTCATACGGCTTCAGCTCTGAGACCAGCTCGCGCTTCTCCTTCGCCTTCAGGCCCGAGGTGTGCCCGATCGGCCTCAGGTCGCCGTCGTCGTAGAGGCCGAGGATCAGCGAGCCGACCGTGCCCTCCTCCTTGCCGGGCCGCCAGCCGACGATCACGGTGTCGATCGTGCGCACCCGCTTCACCTTCACCATCCCCTTGCGCTCGCCGGGGCGGTAGGGCGCCTCGAGCTGCTTGGCGATCACGCCCTCGCCGCCGAGCAGCCACGGCTCGGCGGTCTTCGGAGAGCGGGTCAGCGGGGTCAGCTCGACCGATCCGGACACCTTCTTGCGCCGCCCTGGGGCGTCCGCGATCAGCTTCTCCAGCGCACCTCGCCGCTCGGCGAACGGCTTCGAGCCGAGCTTGCGGCGGTCGAGCGCGAGCAGGTCGAAGGCGCGGAACCGCGCCGGGGTCTGCTCGGCCAGCATCCGCACCCGCGACTCGGCCGGGTGCAGCCGCGCCTGCAGCGAGTCGAACTCCTCGCGCCCGTCGCCGTCGACGATGACCAGCTCGCCGTCGAGCACGTAGCGGCCCGACGGGAAGACGAGCTCCGGGAAGTAGCGCCGAAGCGGCTTGCCGCCCCGCGACTGCAGGTAGACCTCGTCGCCATCGACGAAGGCGAGGGCGCGAAACCCGTCGTACTTCGGCTCGTAGACCCAGTCATCGCCCTCGGGCAGCCCCTTTCGCGAGAGGGCCAGCTGGGGCTTGATCGGAGGCTTCAGGGGCAGAGCCACGGCGCTCCCGATCCTAGATCAGCGGCTCTCCCTAGGATCGCCGTAATGGGGACCCGCGAACGCGCCGAGCCGCCCGCCAGCTGCGACCTGGTCGTGATCGGTGGGGGAATCCTCGGCCTGGCCGTCGCCCGCGAGCTGCTCGCCCGGCGCCCCGGGGCGACCCTCTGCGTGCTGGAGCGGGAGCCCGAGCTGGGCTTCCACCAGACCGGGCACACCAGCGGCGTCATCCACGCGGGCATCTACTACGAGCCGGGCTCTCTCAAGGCCCGCCTCTGCGTGCAGGGCGCCCGCGAGCTCTACGACTACTGCGGGCAGCGCGGGATCGAGCATCGCCGCGACGGCAAGCTGATCATCGCCGCAACCGACGCCGAGCTGCCCCGGCTGGAGGAGCTCGAGCGGCGGGGGCGAGCAAACCAGGTCCCGGGCCTGCGGCGGATCGATGCCGACCAGATCGCCGAGATCGAGCCGCACGCCACCGGCGTCGCCGCGCTGCACTCCCCCGCCACCGGAGTGGTCGACTTCCGCGAGGTCGCCGCGGGCTTCGCCGGCGACGTCCGGGAAGCGGGCGGTGAGGTCGCCGCCGGCTGCGAAGTGCGCCGGCTGCGCGCCGACGGAGCGGCTGTCGGGGTCGAGCACTCCGCCGGCGTCACCCGCGCCTCCTTCGTCGTCAACTGCGCCGGGGCCTGGTCGGACCGGCTCGCCGTCGCGGCCGGCGCACCATCCGAGCCGCGCGTCGTCCCGTTCCGCGGTGCGTACCTGAGGCTGCGCCCGGAGCGCCGCGAGCTGGTGCGGGCCAACATCTACCCCGTCCCCGATCCCGAGCTGCCCTTCCTCGGAGCGCACCTGACCCGCACGATCGACGGCGAGGTCCTGCTCGGGCCCTCGGCGCTGATGGTGGGCGCGCGTGACGCCTACCGTCTCTCGCGGCTGCGGGGCCGGGACCTGAGCTCCACCCTGGCCTGGCCGGGAACCTGGCGGCTGATCGGTCGCTTCTGGCGCACCGGCCTGATCGAGCTCCGCCACGCCGCCAGCAAGCGCGCCTACGTGCGGCAGGCGCGCCGCTTCGTCCCCGAGCTCTCGGTGCGCGACGTCCTGCCCGGGCCAGCGGGGATCCGCGCCCAGGCGGTCGATCGCGACGGGCGGCTGGTCGACGACTTCGTCGTCCATCGCACCGAGCGCGCACTGCACGTTCGCAACGCCCCCTCCCCCGCCGCCACCTCGTCGCTCGCCCTCGCCCGCCTGATCGCGGACGAGGCGGAGATCTAGAGCCCGCCCAGCGAGGCGAGGTCGCCGAGGCGCCGCAGCAGTTGGTCGATCGGCTGGAACCCGCCTCCGGCGGGCGGCTCGATCTCGACCTCGGCTCCGAGGTTGGAGACCTCGGCATCCATGGTCAGCGCGCCGCCGCTCACGCCGCCGGTCAGGGCGCGCAGCCCCGCGGGAACGGTGAACGGGAACCGCAGCCGGAGGCGCCGGATCGTCCGATCCTCGTAGGCGACCCAGACCTCGGCCGCGCCGCCGCCCACCCCCCTGAGGGCGTCGAGGGCCGGCAGCCCCCCGACGCCGGTGGCGAGCTCGGCGAGATCGCGGAGCACGAGATCGCCGCGCACCGTCGCCTCGATGCGCTCGGTCGCGACGCCGCCGACCTCGTCCTCGCCCGCATAGCGCGGCCCCTCCAGCCAGCCGATCGGATCGAGGCCGAAGTCCTCGCCGCGCGCAGCCGCCGCGCGTAGCCGCCGCTCGAGCTGGGCGAACCGCTCCTCGCCGAGCCGATAGCTCTCGCCGAAGAAGACGACGAAGGCATCGTCGCCGGTCGAGATCAGGGCGCCGTCGACGCCGAGGCCGGCCAGCTCGGCGTCGAGCGCCAGGTCGAACCGAGGCGCCTCCCCGCCGGCTGGCCGCTCGAACGGCCCCTCGAGCTCGAGCCGCGCGTCCCCGGCCAGCAGCGAGTCCCCCTCCAGCTCGGCCTCCACGGCGATCGCCGCCTCGCCGCTGGAGGGCGCATTCTCGGCCGCCTCGCGGAGCAGCTCCTCCGGCGGCTCGCTCGGCGTCTCGGGGCCGCCGCAGCCGATGAGCAGGCCGGCGAGCAGCGCCAGGGACGCCAGGCCGCGGCGGTAGCGAGAGCGGCGCGGCACGAAGCGGCTCAGCAGCCCCCGAGCATCGAGAACAACACCACCGCGACGATCAGGATGATCACCCCGGCGATCAGGCGGCGGCGACCGTAGACGTCGGCCCCGCCGTAGTGGCGGCTCATCCGGGGGCGCTCGCGCCCGGCCCAGTCCCCGCCCTCGCGATCGGGCGCAACCTCTCCCTCCGGGCCGCGGCCCCCGCGCGCCCGGGCGCGGGCCTCGGCCGCCGCCCGCCGCTCCTCCGCGCTTCTTCCGCCGCCCTCGATTCGCAGACCTTAGAAGGATCGAGTGACGGATGGGCGCCGCGATCGGGTCCCCGAAGCATCAATCCTCGACTGCGCGCAGGTAGGCTCAGTGGGGATGGCGGTCAGGGAAGCGATCCCGCGCGTGCCGGAGGCCGAGCAGGAGGTCTCCTCGTTCGCGAAGTCGCTGTTCCTGGGCGAGATCCACGAGGAGCTCGTCTTCCCCTGGCCGCAGCCCGACGCCGCCGAGCAGGATCGGATCCGGGAGCTCAACTCCCGGGTCCGGGACTACTGCGCCGAGAACTACGACCCCCGCGAGATCGAGGCCGAGGGCTGGATCCCCGACCAGGTCCTGAGCGACCTGGCTGAGATCGGCGCCCTCGGTCTCTACGTGGAGAAGGAGTACGGCGGGCAGGGGCTCTCCCAGACCGGCTACGCCCGCGTCTTCGAGACGATCGGGCAGATCGACGCCACCCTGGCGATCGTGCTCGGCGTCCATCAGTCGATCGGCTTCAAGGGGATCTCCCTGTACGGCACCGACGAGCAGAAGCAGCGCTGGCTGCCGGACCTGGCCGCCGGCCGTAAGCTGGCCGCCTTCGCCCTGACCGAGCCCGAGGCCGGCTCGGACGCCTACAACCTCCAGTCCCGCGCGGTCCGCCAGCCCGACGGCTCCTGGGTGCTGAACGGGGAGAAGCGCTACATCGGCAACGGCTCGCGCGCCGACGTGATCACCACCTTCGCCAGGGTTGAAATCGACGGGGAGGACAAGCACATCGCCCTGATCCTGGAGAAGGGCATGGAGGGCCTCGAGGTGGGCGAGCGCTTCGACACGATGGGGCTGCGCGGCAACGACCTGCGCCGGCTCTACTTCAACGACATTCGCGTCCCGCCCGAGAACGTGCTCGGCGAGCCCGGACAGGGCTTCCGGGTGGCGATGCAGATCCTCAACAGCGGCCGGATCGGACTCGGGACCGGCTCGGTGGGCGGCGCCAAGAAGCTGCTCGACCTGACCATCGATCACGTCAAGGAGCGTCGCCAATTCGGGCAGCCGCTGGCGGATTTCGAGCTGGTCCAGGACAAGGTCGGCTGGATGGTCTCCTACCTGTTCGGGCTGGAGTCGATGTGCTACCTGACCTGCGCGCTGGTCGACAAGGGCGTTCCCGACTACTCGCTGGAGTCGGCGATCTGCAAGGTGTCGGGAACCGAATTCCTCTGGTACGCGGCCAACCGGGCGCTGCAGCTGGCGGGCGGTGAGGGCTACATGCGCGACCGGCCCTACGAGAAGGTGCTGCGCGACACCCGCATCTATCCGATCTTCGAGGGCGCCAATGACGTGATGCGCGCCTTCATCGCGCTCGGTGGCTTCAAGCCGCTCGGCGAGAAGCTGGAGGGTCTCTCCGAGATCGGCCTCGACGACCCGATCGGCTCGATCGGGGTGCTGATCGACTACGCCAGCGAGCGGATCCAGCGCGAGGTCCGCCCCGACAAGATCACCATGGCGCACGAGGAGCTCTCCGACCACGCCGAGTCGGTCTCCGGTCAGGTCAAGCAGCTGCGCGACGTCTCCGAGAAGCTGCTGCGCGAGCAGAAGCGCGAGATCGTCGCCCGGCAGTTCCAGCAGAAGCGGCTGGCCGACAACCTCGCCGACATCTACGCCCAGATCGCGCTGCTCTCGCGAATCAGCTCAACCTTCGACGAGCACGGCGTCGAGCCCTCGGGCCAGGAGCGCTACATCGCCGACACCTTCTGCGCCCGGGCCGCCGCTCGCGTCGACTCCCGCTTCAACCAGATCGAGATCAACGACGACGAGCGGATGATGGCGATCGCCAAGCTCGCCTACAAGCGCGGCGAGTACGGCTACGCGCTGTTCGAGGACTGAGCCGGCGGCTACTCGGCCTGGCCCGGCCCGCCAGGGCCCGCGGGACCGCCCTTCACGCCGGGTGCGCCGGCGCTATCGCCGGCGGACCCCGCCGAATCATCGTCCCCGCGCTGAGCGTTGCCGGACGAGTCGCCGCCCGAGCCGCCCGGGTTGGACCGAGGCTTGCCGGCGTCCAGCGGGATCCCGGGGGTGAGCTCGCGCTTGCCGAGCGCCCCGCCCTGGTCCTGCTTGCCGGGCCCCCGCTCGCGGGAGCGCGTCGGATTGCTCTTCGATTTGCCGTCGCCCAGCTTGCCGGCCGAGTTCTCCTGGCCGGTGGCCGAGCCGGCGCTGTCGCCATCTTGGGCGGTCCCCTCCGTGTCGTCATCCTCGCCGGCCGCCTGGTTCGGCAGCTCGATCCCCAGTTCCTCGAATACCGACTGGGCCGGGCCCGGCAGGGTGACCCCGGCGAAAGCGAGCCCCGCGAACAGCAGAGGCACGGCCGCGACCGCGACGGCCACCCTGGCTACCAGCGCGAGTCGGCGGCGCGGGCGGGGCCTGCGCGGCGAGGAGCCGAGGCCGTTGGGCGAATGCACGCCCACCTCGGCGGCGCCGACGCGAGCGGCCTCGGCGAGCCGGACGATCAGGGCCGCATCGGCCGCCGCGCGAGTTTCCCGGATCAGGCTCGAGCGCAGACCGCGGGTGAACGCCGCCAGCTCCGCCAGCTCGCGGTCGGCGGGATCCCTGCCGGCGATGATCGTCTCGGTTTGCTCGGCCGTCAGCCGTCGTGAAAACTCCATCTCTCCCCCGAAAGCGTCCCAGTCGCTCATAGGGTTACCCCTTTGCGGGCCAGCTCCCGCCGAACCGCAGCCAAGCCGCGGCGCTGGAGCTGCTTGATCGCGCCGGGCCGCTTGCCGAGCGTTCTCGCCACGTCGTCGACGGTGAGATCGCCCACCACACGAAGCAGCAGCACCGCGCGCTGGTCCGCCGACAGCGCCTGCAGCACCCGCAGCAGATCCTCGTCGGCGAGCCGGGTAAGCGCCTCCTCGGCCGCGTCGACGGCCACGGCCCGGGCCGGCTCGGGGGGATCGGCCACCAGCTCGACCGGGCGTCGCGAGGCGCTCCGGCGGGAGTCGATCAGCCGATGGTGGGCGATCGTGAACACCCAGGCCCGAAAGCGCTGCCAGTCGCCATCGAAGCGGGCCACGTCGCGGGCGACCTGAAGGAACGCCTCGC
>CAYZPZ010000027.1:0-6899 GCA_964480205.1 uncultured Conexibacteraceae bacterium | reverse complement strand
AACGGACTCGAAACGGACTCGAAGGAGGGTCGATGAGCGGGAAGCGGGTAACGATGGTCCTCGCCGTAGTCAGCTGCTCGGCGCTCGTCTTCGCCGCGTTTGCGGTGGCGAAGACGATCAGGGGCAACCACGACGACAACACGATCAACGGAACCGAGGGCCCGGACAAGATCATCGCCAAGGGCGGCGATGACACGGTGAACGGGAACGGCGGCGACGACAAGGTCTTCGCCGGCAGAGGCGCCGACACCGTCAACGGCGGGCCCGGCAACGACGTGCTCAAGGGCCAGGCCGGAAACGACGAGCTCAACGGCGAGGACGGCGACGACCGCCTGATCGGCGGCAAGAGCGTCGACACGCTCGACGGCGGACCCGGCGACGACTTCATCAAGGGTCGTGGCGACGGGAACAAGCCGGATCAGATCACCTGCGGCGACGGGTTCGACGACACCGTCAAGGCCGACCGCAACGACGTCGTGGCCGCCGACTGCGAGAACGTTCATCGCAGCGCCGCCAAGGCCAAGGGACCGAAGAACAAGTAGCCGCCGGCTAGCTGGAGATGCGCGAACGGGGCCCACCGGGCCCCGTTCGCTTTCCGGCGCCGCCGTAGGCGCGCCTAACATACAGGCTGTATGGCAACGGCCAAGGGAACGGCAGGATCGACGCGGGACCGGACCGCCCAGGCCACCCGCGAGGCCCTGATCGCGGCCGGCCTGAAGCTGTTCGCCGCGGGCGGCTACGCCGAGGTCGGCACCGAGGAGGTGGTGGCACAGGCGCGGGTCACCCGCGGCGCGCTCTATCACCACTTCGCCGACAAGCGCGACCTCTTCCGCGCCGTGCACGAGCGAGTCGAGAGCGACCTGGTCGAGCGGATCGCGGCGCGGATGCAGGGCGTCTCCGACCCTTGGGAGGTGATGGTGACCGGCACGCGCGCCTTCCTCGACGCCTGCGGCGAGCCGGCCATCAAGCAGATCGCGCTCACCGACGCCCCGGCCGTGCTCGGCTGGCGGGAGTGGCGGGAGATCGACGAGCGCTACGGGCTGGGGCTGATGAAGGCCGCTCTGCGGGGAGCGATGGAGGCGGGGGTGCTGCGGGCGGCGCCGCTCGATCAGCTCTCGCACCTGATGCTCGGGGCGCTGGCCGAGGCCGCCTTCCTGATCGCCAACGCCGATGACCCCGCGCTTGCCCGCGAGCGCGCCGAGCAGGCGCTGTTCGCCCTGCTCGAGGGGCTGCGGGCCTAGCGCAGGCTAGGCGCGCGCGGCGACGCCGACCCGATCGCCGCCGCTCACCTCGAGCTCCTGGCGTTCGGACGCCAGGCCGATCGCCCCCGGCTGCCCGCCGAGATCGACCCAGCGCTCAGTCGCGGTGCGGCCGAGCTCGTCGAGGAACTCGTCCGTATGAAGCGGGTCGTGATGGAAGAGCAGCAGCCGCTGCGCCTCCACCCGACGGGCGAACATCACCGCGTCGCTCACCCGCGAGTGACCCCAGCCGACGTGGTCGGGGTACTCCTCGTCGGTGTATTGGCAATCGTGGATCAGCAGGTCCGTGCCGCGGGCCAGGTCATAGCCGGAGATCCATTCCGGCTCGAGCGTCTCAAGCGGCGCCCCCAGGCCCGGCTCGTGGTCGGAGATGTAGGTGAGCGTCGTGTCGCCGTCGGTGATCCGGTATCCAAGCGTCGGTCCGCGGTGGGTGACGGACTCGGCGCGGATCTTGGCCGGGCCGAGCTCCCACTCGCTGGCCGGGGTGTCGACGAAGGAGACATCGCAGGGAAGCTCGCGGACCTCGACCGGGGAGAGAGGGGCTGAGATGTAGCGGGCGATCCGCTCCTCCAGCGACGCCTCGGGTGAGGCCGGGCCCCAGATCGTGATCTCCGACTCCGAGCGGAAGCAGGGCGCGAAGAACATCAGCCCCTGGATGTGGTCGAGGTGCAGGTGGGTCAGCAGGATGTTGACCTTGGGCAGGCGCTTGGCGATCCCCACGCCGAGGCTGCGGATCCCGGTGCCGGCGTCGATGATCAGGGTGGAGCCGTCGGAGAGACCGAGCTCGACACAGGAGGTGTTGCCGCCGTAGCGGTTCATCTCCGGCCCCGGCGCCGGAACCGATCCTCTTGCCCCCCAGACTTTCAGCCTCATCCAGTCATCCCCTCTCGCTTCCTCTTGCCCCGAGCATAGTTCCCTACTCCTCCCCGGGGGGAGCGCCGTCCTGCGGGCCGGCCTCGCTCGCCCAGAAGAAGATCATCGCGCCCTCCTGCTCACTCTCGGCCACGATCGGCAGCGCGCTGGCCTCGATCTGGTACTCGGCCCCTTTCACCGAGCGGATCGTGAACCGGCCGTGGGCGGGGCGACCCCGGCGCAGCGCCTTGGTGGTGGGGATCTCCTCGAGCGGCATCGGCTTGCCGTCGTCGTCGAAGGGCCCCACTGCCTTGCCCCACTCGGAGGCCGGCATCCTGCCGGACTCCTCGAAGGAGATTCCCAGCAGCGCACCGGCGGCCTCGTTGTAGAAGAGCAGCACACCGTCGCGATCGACGAGGAAGGCAGGCGTGGAGAGCCCCGTGAGGAAGTTGCGCGCCAGGATCAGCTCGAGCGGCCTCTGCTCCATCAGCGCGCGCATTCTCGCAATACGCGGGGGTCCATGTGACGGTTGGCACCCGATTCGGCAACCGATCGACCCGTTGCGCCGGCCGCGGGGCGCGGATAGAGTTGGGGCCGGATGGGCGGAAGCTGCAATCGGGCGCTCGCGGCGGCGGTCGCCGCGGCGGCGATCCTGCTGCCGGCGGCGCCGTCGGCGGCGCAGATCCCGGGCCTTCCGCCGGTTTCGATCCCGCAGGATCCGCTCTCGAGCGCGCCGAGGTTCGAGGGCGCCCCAGCCACCCCGACGCCGGTCCGAGGCGTCCCCGAGCCGCCCCAGCACCCGTTCATGGCGCCGAACGGGCTCTCGAACATCCACAACGACGCCCTGATGAGCGACGTCTACCGCGGCTCGGGCCCGCTCGGCGACGGCCCCGAGCTCTCGACCTTCTTCGCCCGGGAGTGCGCCTCGATCGCCTTCGACGCCCAGGGGCGGATCGTGACGATCTGCGTCGGCCTCGAGCGCCCCGTGCTGGTGCTGCTCGACCCGCACACGCTGCGGACGCTGGCCGCCCACCCGCTGCCGCTGCGCAACCTGCGCAGCGGCGCCAACCCGTTCACGGATTTCTCGGGCGGCGGCTACTTCTTCCTCGACCACCGCGACCGGGCGGTGGTCCCCACCAACGACCGGCGCATCCTCGTGGTGGGGCTCGAACCCGGCCCGCGGTTCGCGGTCGAGCGCCAGTACGAGCTCGCCGCGCACATGCCCGCCGAGGACGGGATCATCTCGGTGCTGCCCGACTGGGAGGGCCTGCTCTGGTTCGTCACCCGCGGCGGGCTGGTGGGGACGATCGAGAGGCAGAGCGGCGAGGTCCGCACGATGCGGCTCGAGGGCGAGGGAATCAGCAACTCCTTCGCCGTGGATGAGACCGGCGGCGTCTACATCGTCTCCGACGCCGCCCTGTATCGGTTCGACGCTGCGCCCGACGGCGGCCCAGCGGTCAGCTGGCGCCAGGTCTATCCCGACACGGAGGTGCACAAGCCCGGCCAGAGCGACGCCGGCTCGGGCACCACCCCGACCGTGATGGGGCGCAAGTGGGTGGCGATCACCGACAACGCCGATCCGATGAGCGTGCGCGTCTACCGCCGCAGCAAGCGGCCCGTCGCCCAGCGAGAGGTCTGCTCGGAGCCGATCTTCCAGCCGGGGGCCAGCGCCACCGACCAGTCGCTGATCGCGACCAACCGCTCGATCGTCGCCGAGAACAACTACGGCTACTCGGTCAGCGCGGTGACGTTCGGGCGCACCACGGCGCCCGGCCTGACGCGCGTCGACGTCGAGGAGACCGCCGACGGACATGCCTGCCGCACGGTCTGGACCAGCGACGAGGTGGCGCCCTCGGTGGTGCCGAAGCTCTCGCTCGCCGCCGGGTTGGTCTACACCTACACCAAGCCCGCCACCGGGGACACCGAGGATCCCTGGTACTTCACCGCGATCGACTTCCACACAGGGCGCACCGTCTACAAGCGGTTCACCGGCGACGGGCTCGGCTACAACAACAACTACGCGCCGGTCACGCTGGGCCCGGACGGGACCGCCTACGTCGGCGTGCTCGGCGGACTCGTCGCGGTCAGGCAGTAGAGATGACCTTCAACGCCCGGCCGCGCGGTACGCAGCCGGGCGAAGAGGCCCCCAGTTGGTGCTCGCCCGCTTCTACTCGAGCTTGCCGATCTTGAAGATCTTGGTCCCGCAGTCAGGACACGTGCCCTGAATGGCGGGGCGGCCGTTCTTCATCGTGACCTGTTGCGGGTCCTTGATCTCGACCTTCTTGCGCTCTTTGACGCAATAGCCCTCAGCCACTGAGGACCTCCTTTCAGTGCCGAACTTGGCCTAACCAGGGTACCCAGGCCGTGCCTGGGACCCTTGGGGCGGGCACCGTAGAGCACCGCTCGGACGTGCCACGCACGGCAACGCCCAGATCACGTATCGATTGTCACAAGCTACGCACGGCCAGCGTAGGCGACACCGGTAGCCGCGGCGGCTACCCTGCCGCCCCGTGCCCGGCTCGATCCCCGCTCGCGCCCACCGCATCGCCGACTCCGACCGCTTCCAGGCGTTCATCTTCGCGGTGATCGTGGTCAACGCGATCGTGCTCGGGCTCAGCACATACGACTCGATCAATGATCGAGTCGGGGGCCTGCTGTTCACGATCAACGAGACCTGCCTGGGCATCTTCGTGGTCGAGCTTGCGATCAGGATCACCGCCTACGGGCGCCGGCCCCAGGGCTTCTTCGGGGAGGGCTGGAACGTCTTCGACTTCATCGTGATCGGGGGGGCGTTCCTGCCCGGGCTTCGCGAGAACGCCATGCTGCTGCGGCTGGTGCGCCTGCTGCGCGTCGTCAGGCTGATCAGCGTCCTGCCCGAGCTGCGCGTGATGATCACCGGCATCGGTCGCTCGGTGGCGCCGATCGGGAGCATGGGCCTTCTGGCGCTGCTCTTCCTCTACGTCTACGGGATGCTGGGCTGGATCCTGTTCGGCGAGCGGATCCCCGAGCGCTGGGGCGACATCGGCGACGCGATGCTGACCCTGTTCACCGTCTTCACCCTGGAGGGGTGGAACGAGATCCTGTTCGAGGCCCAGGAGGTCCACCCCTGGTCATGGATCTTCTTCATCAGCTTCGTGCTGCTGGCCTCGCTGCTGGTGGTCAACATCCTGATCGCGGTCGTGATCAACGCCATGGACGAGGCCCGCGATGCCGAGCGGCGCCGAGAGCTGGCCGAGCTCGAGCAGGAGGCCGAGCGGGCCGGCGGCGAGTACGACGCGCAGATCGAGACCGCCCGTCGGATCGCCGCCCTGAAGCAGGCGATCGAGGACCTCGAGGAGCAGCTCGGTATCGAGACGGGCTCGGCCGCCCCGCGGCCGTCGGTGCCCAGCCGGGGCCTCGACCGCCAGCGCTAGGGCTGGTCCAGACCCGGGAGTGCAGCCCCCGGGCCGCCGCCGCCTCCACCCCCGCCGCCCGCGGCCTGCTGCTGGTTGACCTGCTGCTGGAGGTTGGAGATGGTGGTGGCGTTCTGCTGCTGCTGGTTCTGCAGTGAGCGAACCTGGTTCTGAAGGCCGCTGATCTGCTCGTTGAGCGAGCCGAGCTGCTCCTCGGTCTGCTGTCCGATCTCCGAGGAGAGCTCGTTGACCTGCTCGCGTAGGGCGTCCAGGTCATCGTCGGTGGCGGCGTTCTGGTTGTTGATGATTCCCAGCGCCAGCGCGCCCCCGGCGGCGAGGATCGCCAGGATCAGCCCCGCGCCGCCGATCCGCGTCATCCGCTGCTGCTTGCGCTCGATCTCAGCCATCCAGCCCTGCAGGCCCTCGATCCGCTCCTTCATGTTCGGGGCCGGGGCCTTCTTGCCGCGCCCGGCCCCCTTCGTGGTCGGCTTCGGCTCGGTCTTGGTTCGCGTCTTGGTCGTCTTTGTGGACTTGCGCGTGGTGGTCTCGCCCCGCAGCCGGGGCAGGGACGGCATCCGCAGCCTGACCGGCCTCAGCGACGGACGTGGGATGCCGAAGCGCCGCTTCGAGTCACTCTCCGCCATGGGCGGCATCCTAGTCGCCGTCGGCCGCGGGCGGCCGCCGGGCGAGGCTGACTAGGATTCGACCCTCAGGCCCGGAGGCCGCCTTCCCGAACAAAAGGAGCGCCGCATGCCCGAAGCAGTGATCGTCGACACCATCCGCACCCCGATCGGCCGCGCCTTCAAGGGCTCGCTCGCCCAGCTGCGTCCCGACGAGATGGGCGCCCACGTGATCGACCAGCTGCTCGAGCGCAACCCCGACGTCGACCCCGCCTCGGTCGAGGACGTCTTCTGCGGCTGCGGCATGCCCCAGGGCCTGCAGGCCTTCAACATCGGGCGGATCATCTCGCTGCTGTCGGAGAAGCTGCCCCAGGAGGTCAACGGGGTGACGATCTCGCGCTACTGCGCCTCCAGCCTGGACTCGATCCGCCACGCCGCCAACGCGATCCGCGCCGGCGAGGGCGACACCTACATCGCCGCCGGGGTGGAGTGGGTGAGCCGCTACAACGAGCGCACCGAGCCGGCCGGCGCCGCCGACCAGAACGAGAAGCTGCAGGGCAAGGACGGCACCCCGAACGCCTACATCGAGATGGGCGTGACCGCCGTCAACGTGGCCAAGCGCTACGAGGTGAGCCGCGCCGACATGGACAAGTACGCGCAGCGCTCCCAGGAACTGGCGGTCAAGTCGCAGGAGGACGGCTTCTTCGACCGCGAGATCGTCCCGGTGACGCTGCCCGACGGCACCGAGGTCGCCAAGGACGACGGCCCGCGCGCCT
>CAYZPZ010000026.1:12253-14958 GCA_964480205.1 uncultured Conexibacteraceae bacterium | reverse complement strand
CTTCACGCTCGACGAGAGCTACGTCCGGGCCGTTTACCGGGTCTTCGTCGCGCTGTACGAGAAGGGCTGGATCTACCGCGACAACTACATGGTCAACTGGGATCCGGGGCTGCAATCGGCGATCTCCGACCTGGAGATCGAGCAGCGCGAGATCACCGACACGCTTTACGACATCGCCTATCCGCTCGAGGGCGGAGGAGAGCTGGTGGTCTCGACGGTCCGTCCCGAGACCATGCTGGCCGACACCGCCGTCGCGGTCAGCCCCGACGACGTGCGCTACGCCGAGGCGCTCGGCAAGGAGGCGATTCTGCCCCTGGTGGGGCGCCGGCTGCCGGTGATCGCCGACGACTACGTCGACCCGGAGTTCGGGACGGGCGCGCTCAAGATCACCCCTGGACACGACCCCAACGACTTCGAGATCGGCCGCAAGCACGGCTTCGAGCAGCTCTCTGTGATCGGCGAGGACGGCCGGATCACCGAGGTGGCCCCGGAGCGCTTCCGCGGGATGGGCGCCACCGACGCGCGCGAGGCGGTGGTCGAGGCGTTGCGCACCGAGGGGGCGCTGCGCGGCGAGCAGCCCTACACGCACGCGGTGCCCTTCTCGCACCGCTCGGGGGAGCGAATCGAGCCCCTGATCTCGCTGCAGTGGTTCTGCCGCATGGACGAGATGGCCCGGGCGGCGATCGAGGTGGTGCACGATGGCCGGGTCCGCTTCCATCCCGAGCAGCCCCACACGAAGGTCTATCTCGGCTGGCTGGAGCGGATCCGGCCCTGGTGCATCTCGCGGCAGCTGTGGTGGGGGCACCGAATGCCGGTCTGGTATCGCGGCGCTCCCGACGAGGATCCTGAGGTCTACGTGGGCGAAGCGCCGCCCGAGGGCGAGGGCTGGAGCCAGGAGGAGGACGTGCTGGACACCTGGTTCAGCTCGGCGCTGTGGCCGTTCGCCACCCTTGGCTGGCCCGACGCCGAGACCCCGGAGTTCAAGGCCTTCTTCCCGACCGACGTGCTCTCGACGGCCAGGGAGATCATCTTCCTCTGGGTGGCGCGGATGGTGATGACCTCCCTGGAGTTCACCGGCGAGATTCCCTTCAGCGACGTCTACATCCACTCGGTGATCCAGGCCCCCGACGGGCGGCGGATGTCGAAGAGCCTCGGCACTGGGATCGACCCCCTCGAGGCGATCGACGAGCACGGCGCGGACGGGCTTCGCTTCGGGCTGCTCGCGATGTCGTCGGCCCAGGACGTGCGCTACTCGGTCGCCCGGGTGCGCCAGGGGCGCGACCTCGCCAACAAGATGTGGAACGCCTCGCGGTTGGTGCTGATGAACGCACGCGACGACGTCGAGCCCGGGCCGCGGACGGGCGCCGTCGAGGACCGCTGGATCGCATCGCGACTGCAGCGCGCGATCGCCGCGGTCACCGAATCGGTCGAGACCTACGACTTCTCCCACGCCGCTCTTGACCTCTACGAGTTCTTCTGGTCGGAGCTCTGCGACTGGTACCTGGAGATCGTCAAGCCGCGCCTTTACGACGGCGACGGGGACGCCTCGGCGTCCCTGCTCTGGGCGCTGGAGGAGGTGCTCGCGCTGGCCCACCCGCTGATGCCGTTCGTGACCGAGGAGGTCTATTCGTATCTGCCCTCGCCGCGGACCGAGATGCTGGTGGCCCATCCCTTCCCGGCCGTCGAGGAGAAGCTGATCGACGAGGACGCAGAGCGCGAGATCGGGACCGCGATCGAGCTGACCCGGGCGCTGCGCCGGTGGCGCGATCTGGCCGGCGTCCCGGCCAGGCGCGTGCTCGCGGCGCGGGCCGACGGAGAGCGCCCCCATGAGCTGGTAGGCCGCCTGGCGAGGGTCGAGTTCGCCGAGGGCGGAGGAGAGGCGATCGCCAGCGTCGGCGGCGTCGAGCTGCTCGAGACCGAGGGGGTCGACGCCGACGCCGTCCGCGGCCGGATCTCCGAACGGCGCGAGAGGCTGCGAGCCGAGGTCAAGCGGGGCGAGGGCAAGCTCGCCAACCAGGGGTTCGTGGACAAGGCGCCCGCCGACGTGGTCGACGCCGAGCGCGAGAAGCTCGCCGCCTACCGGGCGGAGCTGGAAGAGCTGGGCGGATAGCGGGCCGAGCCGAAGAGATCCTGGCCGCGCGCGAGCCGATCGGCTGGCGCCTCGGCCTGGAGCGGATGCGCAGGCTCTGCTCGCTGCTTGGAATGCCCCAGCACCGATTCGGCTCGATCCACGTGGTCGGCACCAACGGCAAGACATCGGTGACGCTGATGGCGGCGGCCCTGCTGGAGGCGCACGGCGTCCGCTCCGGCGCCTACATCTCGCCCCACATCCGCGAGTGGCGCGAACGGATCCGGTTGGTAGGCGGCGGCGGACGCGAAGCGGAGCAGCCGCCGTTTGGGGTAGTGCCGATCTCCGAGGACGCCTTCGTCAGCGCGCTCGAGCGCGCCGAGACATCGGCCCGGATCGCAGACCGCTCGGCCGGCGAGGAGGGCCCAGTGACCCAGTTCGAGCTGCTCACCGCCGCCGCCTTCCTCGTCTTCGCTGAGGCGGGGGTCCAGGTGGCGGTGGTCGAGGCGGGCCTCGGTGGCCGGCTCGACGCCACCAACGTGATCCCGTCTGCGCTCACCGTGCTCACCTCGGTCGGCCTCGACCACACCGAGTGGCTCGGCGACACCCTGGAGGAGATCGCGGCCGAGAAGCTCGC
>CAYZPZ010000026.1:7267-12153 GCA_964480205.1 uncultured Conexibacteraceae bacterium | reverse complement strand
AGGTGGTCTGCTGCCTGGCGGTGCTCGCCGAGAAGGACGCGAAGGGGATCGTCGAGGCGCTGGCGCCGGCCTGCTCGCACTTCGTCTGCACTCAGATACCAACCGAGGCGATCCGGGGATCGGGCAGGCCGGTGGGGCAGTCGCATTCGGCCGAGGAGCTGGCCGAGCTCTGCCGCGGGGCGGGCGCGGAGGCGGAGTCGGTCGCCGACCCGCTCGAGGCCTGGGGGCGAACACGCGAGCTTGCGCGGCAGCGCGGCGCGGCGGCGCTCGCGGCCGGTTCGCACTACCTTCTCAGCTGTATATGGACAGAGAGGCCCGCTCCGAGCTTCTGACGATGATGGGACTGGTCGCGGTCGTGGTCGCGGTCGTGATCCTGCTGTTCTTCGCGTTCGGCTACGTTTTCGGCCTGCTGTTTCTCTGATTTCCCCGCACCACGCAGGGTTCGGCAGCCCCGGGGCGAAATACGTACACTCGGCGGCTCCGCAACCGGACCCCTGCCTCATCTCATCCCGATGTCACCCCTCGCGATCTTCGGCATAGACGGATCACTCGGCCTCGTCCTCAACCTGGTGATCCTGTTCCTGATCGTCGTCTACCTGGCGCTGATCTACTGGACCTACTTGGACGCCAAGCGCCGGATCGAGGACCCCGTGCTGATCTCGTGCGCGACCGCGGCCTCGGTCTTCCCCTTCATCGGCACCGTCATCTACACGATCCTGCGCCCGCCGGAGTTTCTGGAGGACCGCGAGGAACGCGAGCTCGAGCTGCGGGCGGCCGAGCTGCGCCTGCGCCAGCTCATCGAGCAGTCCTGCCCGCACTGCGAGTACCCGATTGAGCGCAACTACCTGCGCTGCCCCAACTGCGAGCGGCGCCTGCGCAATCCCTGTCGCAAGTGCCGCAAGCCGCTCGATCCCCGCTGGGGGATGTGCCCGTACTGCGAGACCGAGGTCAGGCGCAACCGCACCGAGCGCACCGCCCGCGCCGGCGCCGGCGGGCGCAGACCCGAGCGGCCCGCCCGGCCCGTCCGGGCCGCGGGCCAGGCCGCCGCCGGGGTTCGGTCCGCGCGCGCGGACCGACCCCGCCGCGACCCGCAGCGGTTCCCGGGCGAGCCCCGGGGCGGCATCCGGCCCACGCGCTGAGCCGACCAGCTTCACCCGCCCGTGGAACGCACCCTGATCCTGATCAAGCCCGATGCCTTCGAGCGCCGCCTCACCGGCGAGGTGATCGCGCGCTTCGAGCGCAAGGGCCTCACCCCGGTCGCGCTCAAGCAGATGCAGGCCGACCAGGAGATAGCCAACGTCCACTACGCCGAGCACACCGAGAAACCGTTCTTCGGCGAGCTGGTCGAGTTCATCACGCGCGGGCCGCTGGTGGCGATGGTGCTGGAGGGCCCGAACGCGGTCTCGGCCGCCCGGCAGGTGATCGGGGCGACCGACCCGGTCCAGGCCGATGCCGGCTCGATCCGCGGCGAGTTCGGCACGGAGGTCACCTTCAATCTCGTCCACGGCTCGGACTCGGCGGAGTCGGCCGGGCGCGAGATCGGCATCTGGTTCCCGGAGCTCTAGGCTCGACACCATGAAGGTGGTGCTGGCGTCGCGCTCTCCGCAGCGCCGAGCGCTGCTGGAGGCGCTCGGGGTGGAGTTCGAGGTGGCCGAGCCGATGATCGACGAGCTGACCGAGGGCGATCCGAAGCAGCTGGTGCTGGAGAACGCGCGCTGGAAGGCGGCGGCCGTCGCCGCCAAGGGCCGCCCCGGCAGCCTGGTGATCGCCGGCGACACCGAGGTCGTCCTGGAGGGCGTAGCGCTGGGACAGCCCGCCGACGAGGACGAGGCCCGCGCCCACCTGCAGCGGCTCTCCGGGCGCGAGCACGAGGTGGTCGGCGCCCTGGCCCTGCTCGGGCCCGATCACGAGGACGGCAAGCCACGGACCAGGGAGGGGATGAGCATCAGCAGGGTCCGGTTCCGGGCGCTCGATGCGCGCCTGATCGACGCCTACCTCGCCTCGGACGAGTGGCGCGGCAGGGCGGGCGCCTACGCCATTCAGGGACTCGGCGCGGCGCTGGTGGAGGCGACAGAGGGCGATCTCTCCAACGTGATCGGCCTGCCGATTCCCCTGCTTCTGGAGCTGGAGCCGGCCTTTCAGCGCTCTTGAGGTGGTCCGCTACATTCGTGATGCAAGGGTGCTCGGAGGCGTAGCCGAACAGCAACCCGTCATATGACGGCGCCGGGGTGGGGACCGGGCGCTGAGAGCAGGGCGCCCGCCCACCATGCGCCACCACCGACTTCAGACTTGAGGGTTAGGACATGTATCGAAAGCAGGTGCGCCGCCGCCGCGCGGTGCTATTGCTGCTGGTCGTCGCCTCGCTGACACTGCTCAGCCTCTACTTCCGCGAGGGCACGGACGGTCCCCTGCACCGGGTCCAGCGCGTGGTCGCCGCCGCCCTCGGGCCGGTCGCGGAGGGCGCCGACCGCGCGCTGAAGCCGGCCCGTGACTTCGTCAACTGGTTCGACGAGACCTTCGAGGCGCGAGGCGAAAACGACCGCCTGCGAGAGGAGCTGGCGGAGGTGCGCGACCAGCTCGCCCAGGCGCAGACCGCGGCGCAACAGGGCGAGGAGCTCGGCAAGCTCCAAGAGCTGCTCGGCGGCGGCCTGGTCCCGGCCGGGCAGAGGTCGGTCACCGCGCGGGTGATCGGCCGCTCGCCCACCGTCTGGTACTCGACGGTGACCATCGACAAGGGCTCCAGCGCCGGGCTGGCCGTCGATGATCCCGTGGTCGCCGCCGACGGGCTTGCCGGCCGCGTCACCGCCACTACGCGGGGGACAGCGCAGGTGACCCTGATCACCGACCCGAACAGCTCGGTGACCGCGCGGGTGATGCCTGACGGCGCGACAGGCGTGATCGAGCCCAACGTCGGCAATCCGAGCGACCTGGCGCTGAACTTCGTGCAGCGCGGCGATCGCATCGCCGAGGACCAGCTGGTGGTCACCGCCGGGTTCGCGGGCGAGTCGCTCGACTCGCTGTTTCCGCCCGGGATCCCGATCGGCAAGGTGACCGAGGCGTCGCTGGAGGAGCAGCAGGCCTACCAGCGCGTCCACGTGCGGCCATTCGCCGACCTGCGCGACATGGAGTTCGTGCAGGCCCTGGTCGACGACGGGGGCCAAGGATGATCCTCACCCCGCAGATCTGGGCGCGGCTGGTCGGCCTGACGGTGTTCACCGCGGTGGCGCAGGTCACCTTCTTCGCCAAGCTGGAGCTGCTCGGCACCAACCCCGACGGCGCCCTGCTGGTCGTGGTCGCGCTCGGGCTGCTCGGCGGCAGCGTGGCCGGCGCGGTGGCCGGGTTCTCGATCGGCCTGTTGGTGGACAGTCTGCTGATGCAGACGCTGGGGGCCTTCGCGGCCGCCCTGATGGCGGTCGGCTACGTTGCCGGGCGCTACCGCGAGAGCGCGGGGACACCGAGCCGCGCCACGGTCGCGCTGCTGGGCGCCGGCTACACGCTGCTGGGCGTGCTCGCCTTCGCCGCGATCCAGATCGGCACGGGCGTCGATGCCGACGTCAGTGCCCACGTGGTGCGCGACGCGGCTGCTAAAACCGTGTTGGGAGGTGTGCTTGCGCTTCCGGTGTTTCTGGCCGTCAGACTTGTGTTGCGCCCGGCCCTGGTCGACGACCGGCCCGCGGGCCGCCGCCCAACCCGGCCTCGCGCCGCGGAGAGCAGAAGCTGATGTATCTACGCAGACCTGAAGAGCAGCCACCACGCAAGGGATCCCGCCTCGCCTTCCGGGCGACGGTGATGTCGGCGATGGCGATCGCGATCTTCGCGGTGGTCTTCCTTCGTCTCTGGTACCTGGAGGTCCTCTCCGGCGACCGCTACCGCGAGCAGGCCAACGAGAACCGGGTCCGCGAGGTCAGAGTGCACGCACCCCGCGGGGAGATCCTCGACCGCCAGGGAAAGACCTTGGTCGCCAGCCGAACGGAGCTGGCCCTCGAGGTCCGCCCTCAGGAGATGCCGCCGCCTGGACCCGAGCGCAGGCAGATGCTGAAGCGGCTGGAGCGGGTAAGCGGCTCAAGCATCAAGGAGATGAAGGCGGAGATCGCCAAGGTCCGCAAGGAATCGCCCGCCAGCCCGGTGATCCTGAAGAAGGGCCTGGGCACGGGCAAGGCCTTCTTCCTGCGCGAGAACCAGGACCGGTTCCCGGGAGTCAGCGTGGAACGGGTGTTCACCCGGGAGTACCGCCAGGGCAGCCTGGCGGCGCACCTGTTCGGGAACGTGGGCGAGGTGACCTCAGAGCAGCTCGAGCTGCCGCGCTACGCCAATCTCGAGCCCGGCGACGAGGTCGGCCAGTCGGGGATCGAGTACGAGTACGACCGCTTCCTGCGGGGCAAGGCCGGGGCGAATCGCTTCCAGGTCAACGCCCTGGGCCGACCGACCGGCCAACTGAAAAGCGTGCCAGCCAAGGCGGGCGAGAACGTGCGACTGACGATCGACTCCGACCTGCAGAGGCTCGGCGAGGGAGCGCTCGGCTCATTCGGCCTGCCGGGCGCCTTCGTGGCGATGGATGTCGAGAGTGGCGAGATCCTGGGGATGGGCTCCACGCCCGGCTTCGACCCGGAGATCTTCACCAGGCCGATCACTCAGCGCCAGTACCGCGCCCTGACCTCCGACGAGACCGACGCCCCCCTGGCAAACCGGGCGATCCAGGGCCTTTATCCCACCGGCTCGTCCTTCAAGCTGATCACCGGGGTCGCCGCGCTGGAGGAGGGACTGATCGAGCCCGGGACGATCGTCAACGACACCGGCGAGCTGAAGGTGGACGTGCTCACGCTGAAGAACGCCGGCGACGCGATCTTCGGGCCGATCAACATGAGCGACGCCTTCAAGGTCTCCTC
>CAYZPZ010000026.1:0-7167 GCA_964480205.1 uncultured Conexibacteraceae bacterium | reverse complement strand
CCGGCGACGCGATCTTCGGGCCGATCAACATGAGCGACGCCTTCAAGGTCTCCTCCGACATCTACTTCTACCGGCTCGGCCTCAACGCGCCGGCCAAGAAGGGGGGCGGGGTGATCCAGGACTGGGCCACCAGGCTCGGGCTCGGCGAGCAGACGGGCATCGATCTGCCCGCGGAGCTCAAGGGCTTGATCCCGACGCCGGCGTGGCGCAACCGCCTCCACAGACAGGGTCTGACCGACCGCCCCTGGACCGCCGGCGACAACATCAACCTGGCCGTCGGTCAGGGCGACGTGCAGGCCAACCCGCTGCAGATGGCGATCGCCTACGCGGCGGTGGCCAACGGCGGCACGATCGTGCGACCGCACCTGGCGGGGCGCGTCGAGAGCGTCACCGGGGAGGTGCTCGAGGAGATCCGGCCCGCCCCCAGGCGGCAGGTGGAGATCTCCGAGGAGGCCCGCAACACGGTTATGGAGGGCCTGCGCCGTGCCGCGATGGAGCAGGAGGGCACCTCCTACGGAACCTTCGGGAACTTCCCCATAAACGTCGCCGGCAAGACCGGCACGGCCGAGCGCGGCGAGGATCGCGAGGACCAGGCCTGGTACGTGGCGGTCGCCCCCGCCGAGAAGCCGGAGATCGTGGTCGCCGTCACGGTCGAGCGTGGCGGCTTCGGGGCGGACACGGCGGCGCCGGTCGCGGCCCGCATCCTGGAGCGGTACTTCGAGCTGCCCCCGACCCCACCTGTCCCCGTCCCGAAGCGCCCAGAGACCACCGAATGAGCGTCGTCCGACCGCGCACTACCCTGGTCTGATGGAAGCCGCGAGGCCACTGACGATCGGCTCCCGGCGCCCCGCCATCATCGAGCGCCTCAACCTGCACCTGTTCGACGGCGTCATGCTGGCGGCTGGGCTTGGGCTGATCTGCTTCAGCATCTTCACGCTGGCGGCCGCGACGCGCGAGGACATCCCCGGCGATCCCCTCCACTTCGTGCTGCGGCAGATCGTCTACGCCGTGATCGGAGTGGCCCTGATGTTCGCCGTCGCCCGCGTCGACTACTCCCGCTTCCGCGAGCTTCGCGTAGGGATCTACAGCGCGATGTTCGCCGCGATCAGCCTGGTGCTGGTCTTCGGCGCGGCCGCGCGCGGCTCGCGGCGCTGGATCGAGCTTCCCTACTTTCGCTTCCAGCCCTCGGAGCTGGCCAAGCTGCTGCTGATCGTGGCGCTGGCCGCCTTCGTGATCGAGCGGACCCGCCGCGGCGCCGACCCCAGGCAGACCGCGCGGCTGCTCGCGATCGGCCTCGCGCCGACAGCACTGATCTTCCTGCAACCCGACCTCGGCACGGCAGCCGTGCTCGCGGTCATCACCCTTGCGGTCCTGTTTCTCGCGGGAGTGCGCTGGACGCACTTCGCAGCGATCGGGGCGGTCGCGGCTGTCGCCGCTACCGCCGTCTTCGTCGCCGCTCCGGCAGTCGGCGTGCCAGTCCTCAAGGACTACCAGCACGAACGAGTGACGAGCTTTCTCAATCCCAGCGACGATCCGAGCGACGCGAGTTACCAGACCAACCAGAGCAAGATCGCCATAGGGGCCGGCGGCAAGACCGGCCGCGGCGATCAAGCCACCCAGACCGAGCTCAAGTTCCTCCCCGAGCGACACACGGACTTCATCTTCGCCGTGATCGGGGAGCGCTTCGGCTTCGTCGGGGCAGCATTCGTTTTGTCCCTCTACGCCCTGCTCGTTTGGCGAGCACTGCGATTGCTCACGCTTTCGAAGAACTTGTATGGGACGCTGATCGCCGGCGGCATCGCCGCCATGCTGATGTTCCAGATACTGGTCAACGTCGGCATGAACATGGGAATCATGCCCGTCACCGGGATCCCGCTACCGCTGTTGAGCTACGGCGGATCCTCGGTGTTGGTCACCTTCCTGGCGATCGGGATCCTGCAGAGCATCCACGTGCAAGCGCGGCTCGCATCGCACAGCGACAGCAGGGCGCCAACAGCACTGTTGCGCTGAGACACCCGGACCCCACACCGCTGACATCCCACCGGCCCGCCTCCTCACTGGGAGCGGGATCGGACGTGTGCGCGATGCGAGGGCGCTCCGTGAGGAGCAACTCCTCCGGGTGCTGGGCGCGGAAAGGAAAGTCATGAAGAAGGAGATCCTCGTCAGCGTCGACCGGGGAGAGACCCGGGTCGCCGTACTCGAGGCAAAGGGTTCCCCGGCACGGGGGAAGGGGCGCCGCAAGAAGGCGGCCCCCGGCGACGAGTGGAAGGTTGCGGAGCTCTACGTGGAGCGCCGCGGCCGCCGCTCGATCGTCGGCAACATCTACAAGGGCAAGGTCGACAACGTCCTGCCCGGCATGGAGGCCGCTTTCGTGGACATCGGCTTGGAGCGGAACGGCTTTCTGCACGTCGACGAGATCGTGCTGCCGGGCGGCAAGGCCGTCCCCAAGCGCGGCCGTGGCCGCGGGCGGCGGATCGACGAGCTGATCAAGCCCGGCCAGGAGATCGTCGTGCAGGTGGTCAAGGACCCCCTCAAGACCAAGGGGGCGCGTCTGTCGATGCAGCTCTCGATCGCGGGTCGCTACCTGGTCTACATGCCGCAGGGCGGCGGCGTCGGGGTTTCCAAGCGGCTCCCTGACGGAGAGCGCCAGCGCCTGCGCAAGCTGATCGAGAAGGTGGATATCGGGGGCGGCGGGGTGATCGTGCGCACCGCCGCTCAGGGCGCCAAGAAGGAGGACTTCATCCGCGAGGTCGCCTACCTGCATCGCCTCAACGAGGTGGTCGAGCAGCGAGCCGAGAAGGCGGAGACCGGGGATATGATCTTCCAGGAGGCCGACCTCTCGATCCGTGTGGTCCGTGACGTGCTGGTCGAGGAGTTCGAGGGCGCCGCGCTCGACGATGGCAAGCAGTACGAGCGCGTGACCAAGTTCCTGCAGCGCACCGCGCCCGAGCTCGCCGACAGCGTCGAGCTCTACGAGGACAAGAAGCTGCTCGAGCACTGGAAGGTGGAGGAGGCCTTCGACTCGGTGCTCTCGCGGCGGGTCGATCTCCCCTCCGGCGGATATCTGATCATCGACTACGCGGAAGCTCTGACGGTGATCGACATCAACACCGGCAGCTTCACCGGCCGGGGCAAGGGCGGACGCCTGGAGGACACGATCACCAAGGTCAACGTCGAGGCCGCCGAGGAGGTGGTGCGCCAGCTCCGCATGCGCGACATCGGCGGGATCATCGTCATCGACTTCATCGACATGGCCCGCTCGCGCAACCGCGACCAGGTGCTGAAGACGTTGCGCAAGGCGCTCGACGAGGACCGCACCAAGACCTACGTGGTCGAGGTCTCGCCGCTGGGCCTGGTGGAGATGACCCGCCAGAACGTCACCGACGGGGTCCGTGAGATCCTCACCAAGCGCTGCCCGACCTGCGACGGTGAGGGGGTCGTCCCGTCCGAGGCGACCGAGGCGATCCGGATCGTGCGCGAGCTCCAGGAGGTGGTCGAGGACGAGTCGCAGGCGGAGGCCTACCTGGTCCGCGTCAACCCGCGCGTCGCGGGGGAGCTGCTCTCGGCGGATTCGGGCCTGGCCGAGCTCGAGGAGGAGAGCGGCAAGCGCTTCCACTTCGAGGGTGGCGAGGCGCTCCCGCTCGACACCTTCAAGGTGGTCGAGTCCGGCAGCAGAGAGGAGATCGAGCAGCGCGCCCTGCCCTTCCAGGTCGGCGAGGAGGTCCTGGTCACGATCGAGGAGCCTCACATGTACAACGTCGACGACGCGATCGCCCGCGTCGAGTCCTACATCGTCAGCGTCACCAACGGCGGCCCGCACGTGGGCGAACAGCGCATGGTGCGGATCGAGAGCGTGGGGCGCTCGGCGGCGATGGCCTCGCTGCTGGACGCCGAGGGGAACGTGGTAGAGGCGCCGTCGAATGGGGGCGGTGGCGAGAAGCTAGAATCGTCCGGGTCCGGAGGGCGCCGGCGGCGCGGCAGCAGGGGCGGCCGGCGACGCTCGCGCGCCGCCTCCGGTTCCAAGAAGGACTGAGCACATGGCTACCTACGCGGTGATCGAGACAGGCGGAAAGCAGTACAAGGTCGAGAAGGGCACCACCCTGCTCGTCGATCGCCTGCCCGAAGACGAGGGCGCCAAGGTGGACCTGCGGGCGGTCGCCTTCCGCGACTCCGAGATGGTGCTCGGCAAGGACCTGGAGAAGGTCAAGGTCGAGGCCAAGGTCGCGGGCCACGAGCGCGGTCAGAAGCTCCGCGTGTTCAAGTACAAGCCGAAGAAGGGCTACCGTCGCCGGGCCGGCCACCGCTCCGAGCTGACCCGGCTCGAGGTGACCGAGGTGAAGATGCTCTCGCGCAAGCCCCCCGCGAAGAAGGAGAAGAAGGATGGCTCATAAGAAGGGACTTGGATCCAGCCGCAACGGTCGCGACTCCAACCCGAAGATGCTCGGGGTCAAGATCTACGCCGGCCAGGCCGTGAACGGCGGCGAGATCATCGTCCGCCAGCGCGGGACCCGCTTCCGTCCGGGTGACGGCGTCGGCCTGGGTCGTGACCACACCATCTTCGCCACCCGCCCGGGCGTGGTTCAGTTCACCGCCTCCCGGCGGGGCCGGACGATCTCGGTGATCGACGGCGAGTAGCCAAGCGCGCGGCTCCGAGCGCCTGGTCGGTGCCCCCGGCTAACGTCGGGGTGTGCTCTACGACAAGGCCAAGATCTACGTGGAGGGGGGCCGTGGAGGCAACGGCGTGGTCTCGTTTCGTCGCGAGGCGCACGTTCCGCGCGGCGGCCCGGACGGCGGTGACGGCGGGCGCGGCGGTGACGTGGTGCTCGTCTGCGACGAGGGGCGTCGCGACCTCTCCTCGCTGGGCCGCTCCAAGCACTTCCGAGCGGGCCGGGGGGCCCACGGCCAGGGCAAGCGCCGCCACGGCGAGCGCGGCGACGATCGCGAGGTTGTGGTGCCGCCCGGGACCGTCGTCCACGGCCTCGACGGCACGGTCATCGAGTTGCTCTCGCACAGCCAGCGCGCCGTAGTTGCGCGCGGCGGCGGCGGGGGGCACGGCAACAAGCGCTTCGCCACCTCCACCCGCCAGGCGCCGCGCTTCGCCGAACGGGGCCTGGAGGGCGAGTCCGGCTGGATCGAGCTGCGGCTGAAGCTGCTCGCGGACGTCGGTCTGGTGGGGCTGCCGAATGCCGGCAAGTCCTCGCTGCTGGCGACCCTCACCCGGGCCGCGCCCAAGGTCGCCGACTATCCGTTCACCACGGTCGAGCCGGTTCTGGGGACGCTCGATCTGGACGACCGCCAGGTGGTCATCGCCGACATCCCAGGGCTGATCGAAGGCGCCGCCCATGGCGCCGGGCTCGGGCATGAGTTCCTCGCCCACGTGGAACGCTGCCGGCTCCTGGTCCATCTGGTCGAGGTCGCCCCGGCCGCCGGCGATCCCGAGGCGAACCACGAGGCGGTTCGCTCCGAGCTCGCCTCATACGGCGCCGGCCTGGATCGTCTGCCCGAGGTCATCGCCCTGTCCAAGGCCGATCTGCTCCCCGCCGCGCAGGTCGATGAGGCGCTGCGAGCCTGGAAGGCGACCCACGGCTCCGGGGCGGCGGAGGTGGTGGCGATCTCCTCGGCGACCGGGGCGGGCCTTGACGAGCTGCGCAGGACGGTGCTGGCGGCCCTCCCCGAGGAGCCGGCCGACCGGGCGGCCCCGCCCGAGGCGCCGGAGTTCCAGGCCGAGCACCGGGTCTATCGCCCGGGCAACGACGAGGGCTTCGAGGTGGCGGCCGAGGGCGAGGGACGCTGGCGGGTCCGGGGCCGCGGGATCGAGCTGCTGCTTGCCCGCCACGATCTCGCCAACCCCGAGGCGCTCGACTATCTGGAGCAGCGGCTGCGCGAGATCGGCGTGATCGCCGAGCTCGAGCGGGCCGGCTTCGAGCGCGGCGATGAGGTGGTGATCGGCGAGCAGGAGTTCGAGCTGGATCCCTCCTAGATGAGTGGCGGGCGAGCTCTCCCGGCCGCCGGCATTCCCGGACCTACACTCGCGCCATGACCGTCGTCGTCAAGCTCGGTTCCTCGATCGTCGCCGCCGAGGACGGCGCGCTGCGCGCAGATGTCCTCGACCGGGTCTGCGCCCAGGTCGCCGAGCGGCACGGACGTGGGGAGGACGTGGTCATGGTCACCTCCGGCGCGATCGCACTGGGGCGGCGCATCCTCGATCTGCCGGTTCGGCCGCGGGCGATCGACGAGCTGCAGGCCGCCTCCGCGGTCGGCCAGGGCAGCCTCTTCCGCGCCTACGAGCAGCGGCTGGCCTCGCACGAGGTGCACGCGGCTCAAGTGCTGCTGACGGCGTCGGACCTGCAGCTGCGCATGCACTACCTCAACGCCCGTCAGACCCTGACCCGGCTGCTCGCCTGGCGCACCGTCCCGGTGATCAACGAGAACGACACCACGGCCACCGACGAGATCACCTTCGGCGACAACGACTTCCTCGCGGCGCAGGCGGCGATCATGCTCGAGGCGCGCATGTTGGTGCTGCTCACCGACATCGACGGGTTGCACAGCGCCGACCCGCGCCGGCATCCCGACGCCGAGCTGGTCACCGACGTTCGCCACCCCTCCGAGCTCGAGCGATTTGAGCTCGGCGAGCACACCTCGCCTCATGGCCTCGGCGGCATGCGGAGCAAGGCTGCGGCCGCAGAGATGGCGGGGGCGTCGGGCATCCCCGCGGTGATCTGCGACGGCACCGCCGAGGGCACGCTGCTCGCCGCCGTCGCAGGGGAGAGCGTCGGTACCCGCTTCCATCCTCATCGCGAGCCGGCCTCGAGCTTCAAGCTCTGGCTGCGCTACGCGAAGCCCACCCACGGCACGATCTCCGTCGACGAGGGCGCCGCGCGGGTCCTGCGCGAGAGCGGCTCCAGCCTGCTGCCGGTCGGGATCACCGAGATCAGCGGCGAGTTCGAGGCCGGCGACGCGGTTGAGGTCGCCGCCGACGGCGGCCTGATCGGCAAGGGAATCGTCAACTACTCCGCGGGCGAGCTGCGCCGGATCAAGGGACTGCGCTCCGACAAGGTGCGCGAGCTCCTCCCGCACGCCTCAGAGGAGGCCGTGCACCGCGACTACTTCGTGCTCACCTGAGGGCGGCCGATTCGCAGGGGTGCCGCTTTGCATGGAAAGCGG
>CAYZPZ010000025.1:0-15056 GCA_964480205.1 uncultured Conexibacteraceae bacterium | reverse complement strand
GCCGAGGAGGCCGGGGCGGGGATGTACTACATCTGACCGGAGTCGCGGTCTTGTCCCGATCCGGCGGCTACACTGCGTTTGATGTCGTATTCGGGGAGAGTGACCGGGATGGCTAGGAACGTCCTCCTGGCCGTGGGGCTGTTCATCGCCCTCATCCTCGTTGCCGCCGGAGGGGGCGCTGCAGCAGGGGGCCCCGGCGCAGGTATCGAGCGGGCGCTCAAGGCCCAGGAGCGGCACACCGACGAGCTGATCGGGAAGCAGGCCGTGGTCGGCACGGCAACCGGCCTCGCCGATGACGGCACCGCGGTGGTTGAGGTCTACACCACGAAGGGGCGGGTCGCGGGGATCCCGCCTCGGCTGGACGGGGTCCCCGTCGAGGTCAAGGTGACCGGCAAGCTGTCCGCGCTTCACCACCGTCCGGGCCATTCCGGCGGCCCCGGTGGAGGGGGTGGTGAGCCGTCTCCCACCGAGCCGTCAGCCACCGACAGGTGGCCCAGGCCCGTCCCGATCGGGATCTCCACCGGCAACCAGGGCGAGTGCTCGGCCGGGACGATCGGGGCGAGGGTGACCGGGGGAGGCCAGGTGTACGCGCTCAGCAACAACCACGTCTACGCGCTCGAGAATGAGGCCAGCATCGGCTCCAACGTGCTCCAGCCGGGACGGTACGACACGGGTTGCGCAGTGAGTCCAGGCGACGTGCTGGGCCAGTTGAGCGACTACGAGCCGTTGAGATTCAACGGCCAGAACAACTTGATGGATGCCGCCATCGCGATCACCTCGGCCTCTTCGCTTGGGAACGCTACCCCTGCGGACGGCTACGGCACTCCCGGTTCCGCGGCGGTGACCCCGGCGCTCGGTCAGACCGTCCAGAAGTACGGGCGCACCACGGCGCTCACGGAGGGGACGGTCACCGGGATCAATGCCACGGTCAATGTCGGCTACGACGCTGGCGTGGCGCGGTTCGTGGATCAGGTCATCGTGGAGAGCAGAAAGCCGTACATCAAGTCAGGCGATTCGGGCTCGCTCGGGGTCACGCGTCCGGGGCGAAACCCGGTGGCCCTTCTGTTCGCGGGCAGCTCGAGCGGCAAGCTCGCGGTGGCGAACCGGATCGACGCGGTGCTGAGCAGGTTTAACGTCGCGGTCGACGGCGACTGATCCCCCGAGATCCCGGGAGTAATCTGGACACCGTGCCCGGTGCCGAAGCGGTGCTCCAAGCCCATCTGAATCAACTTGCTTCACTACCCGGCGTGGCAGGCGCCGCCGTGGGGCGAGAGGAGGGCAAGCCCTGCTTCAGGGTCTTCCTCGAAACCGACGATCCGGCGGCGGTGGGGCAGATCCCGACTGAGCTCGGCGGCTACCCCGTGGTGGTGGAGCGATCCGGCAGCCTCCGGGCGCTGCGTAAATCCCTGTAACCGGGTCGGCAATTGGTAGTTTGGCGCGATGGCGGGCGCGCCCGGACAGAGCGCGGCGGTGCGGATCGGCGGCGAGGCCTCGGCGCTGGTCGGTCGCACCCCGCTGGTGGCCCTGAGCCGGGTCGGCTCCGAAGCCGGCGCCGAGCTGGTCGCCAAGCTCGAGTACTTCAACCCCGGCGGCTCGGTCAAGGACCGGATCGGCGTGGCCATGATCGACGCCGCCGAGCGCGACGGCCTGCTCGAGCCGGGATCGGTGGTCGTGGAGCCGACCTCCGGCAACACGGGCATCGCGCTGGCCGTGGTCTGCGCCGCGCGCGGCTACCGCCTCATCCTCACCCTGCCCGAGGGGATGAGCCGGGAGCGCTCGATCCTGCTTCGCACCTACGGCGCCGAGGTCCACGAGACGCCCTCGATGGGCGGCATGGACGAGGCCGTCGAGCTGGCCCGCGAGCTGGTCGAAAAGCACGACGCCTTCATGCCGATGCAGTTCTCCAACCCGGCAAACGTCGAGATCCACCGGCGCACCACCGCCGAGGAGATCTGGGGCGACCTGGACGGCGAAGTCGACGCCTTCGTCGCCGGGGTCGGCACCGGGGGAACGATCAGCGGGGTGGGCCAGGTGCTGAAGGAGCGGCGGCCCGAGACGAAGGTGATCGCGGTCGAGCCCGCCGCCTCCGCGGTGCTCTCAGGCGAGCCGCCCGGCCCCCACAAGATCCAGGGGATCGGAGCGGGCTTCGTGCCCGAGATCCTCGACCGCTCGGTGATCGACGAGGTGATCGGGGTCGATGACGAGGAGGCGCTCGAGACCGCCCGCAGGCTGGCTCGGGAGGAGGGGATCCTGGCGGGGATCTCGGCCGGCGCCGCCGTGCACGCCGGGCTCGCTGTGGCGGCCCGTGAGGAGATGGCGGGCAAGCGGATCGTCGCGATCGTGCCCGACAGCGGCGAGCGCTACATGTCGCTGCCCTTCTTCGGCCCGGCCTGACGGGGGACTACCCTTCCCCCATGCTCGGACTCGGCACCCTCCGCCGCGTTACCAAGGAGATCACCTCCGACATCACCGCCGCGCGCGACCGAGACCCCGCGGCGCGCGGGGTGGGCGCGCTGGAGATCCTCACCGGCTGGGCGGGGGTACAGGCGATCCTCGCCCATCGCGTCGCCCACGCGCTTTGGGATACCGGGGTGCCGCTGGCGCCGCGGGTGATCGCCTACAGCAGCCGGGCGGTGACCGGAGTCGAGATCCACCCGGCCGCCAGGATCGGCTCGGATTTCTTCATCGACCACGGCTCCGGCGTGGTGATCGGCGAAACCACCGAGATCGGCGACCGCGTCACGCTCTATCAGGGCGTGACGCTGGGGGGAACCGGCTTCGCCCGCGGCAAGCGGCATCCGACGCTGGAGGACAACGTCACGGTGGGCTCCGGGGCGAAGCTGCTCGGCCCGGTGACCGTGGGGCGCAACGCCAAGGTCGGGGCCAACACCGTGGTGATCGAGGACATTCCTGCCGAGACCACCGTGGTGGGCAACCCCGGGCACCCGGTGCGCGTCGAGGGCCGCCCGGTCGAGGGGCCCGACACCGACTGGATCCACCTGCCGGACCCGATCGCAGACGCGATCAAGGAGCTCTCGGGCCGAATCGCGGTGCTGGAGCGCCAGCTGGGCGAGGCGCGCGGCGAGGGTTCGCCGGAGGGCGACGTCACCGAGCTGCGCCCGAAGCGCGGCCCCTCCTCGGCGGGCGGCTAAGGTCTTGCCAATGGCCGCGATCGAGAGTCCAGAGAAGGTCGGCGTACGGCCCTTCGGCGAGTTCGCCGACGCGCAACAGACCTGGCCGCGCGGGGATCGACCGGCGGCGATCCGCGAGGCGGCGGCCGAGTTCCGCGCCCGCTTCGCCACCTCCGAGAACCGGATCCGCGGAGTGCGCACCGTGGACATCGCCTCTGCCGCCTATCCGGTCAAGTTCGCCTTCGGCGGGGCCGCCAAGGCGGTCAATCCCTACATCAACATCCTCAACCGGCTGGTCGCGGTCCGCTACGAGGACTTCGACGGCGACCTCCGCACCCTGGTCTATGAGCCGACCGTGACCGAGGGACCGGCGGAGGCGCCCTTCTACCAGCAGATGATCTCCCGCTACGGGGAATTCCTCTCCTACAAGGTCTTCGCCCAGATCTACAACACGGTTGAGGGGGCCCTGGCGAAGGCCGGCGTCCAGCCCGGCGAGGTCGACTTCGTCAGCTTCGACCACCTCCACGTCCAGGACGTCCGCTTCATCCTGGGCACCAGCGAGCCGCCGCCCGGCCACGCCGGCCCGCTCGCGCCTCTCTTCCCCAACGCCAAGCTGCTCACCCAGCGCAGGGAGTGGGACACCTTCGCCTCGCTTCACCCGATGCAGTGGGCCTGGTACGTCGAGGATGGGATCAAGGGCGTCCCCGACGAGAACGTCGTCCTGCTCGACGGCGACGTCGAGCTCGGCAAGGGCGTGGCCCTGGCCTGGACGCCGGGTCACACCGACGGAAACCACTCGCTCTGCATCAACACCGACGAGGGCGTCTGGGTCTCCTCCGAGAACGGGGTCAGCGCCGACAACTGGCATCCGCATCTGTCGAAGATCCCCGGTGTGCGCAAGTTCGCCGAGTTCTTCAACCGCGAGGTGATCCTCAACTCGAACACCCTCGAGGACTCGATCGACCAGTACGACTCGATGCTGAAGGAGAAGGCCCTGGCCGACTCCAACGCCCGCGATCCCCGCTACAAGAACGTCTTCCCCTCCTCGGAGATGACCGACTGGCGGCGCCAGTGGCCGGTGGTCCCGACCTTCGCCTACGGCGGGATCAACGCCGGCTCTGTTTAGGCCGCGGCTAGACTCCCGCGCCAACTCGAACAGGGGGGTCCTGAATGCGTCAGTCACAGCGAAGATGCCTGCTCGTCCTTTGCCTCGCGGCCATCTCCGTGGCCCTCGCCGCCTGTGGAGGCGACGATGACGGCGACACGGGAGCCGACGAACAGGAGATCACCGATGCGATCACCGCCTCGGCGACCGGCACCGATCCGTCGGCCTGCACGGAGCTGCAGACCCAGCGCTTCCTTGACCAGACCACCGACGAGACGGGCCAGGAGGCGGTTCAGGAGTGCCGGGAGAACGCCGAGGAGGAGGTGGCCGAGGAGGCGGAGGTCTCGAACATCGAGATCGAGGGGGACACGGCGACGGCCGAGGCGGCGCTGACCGGCAGCTTCTTCGACGGCCAGACGATCGAGATCGCCTTGGTCGAGGAGGACGGTCAGTGGAAGCTGGACGAGCTCGTCGGCTTCGTCGACCTGGACCGCGAGGCCTTCATCGAGAGCGTCCGCGCCGGCATCACCGAGGAGGAGGAGGAGGCGCCACAGGAAGTGGTGGACTGCGTCGTGGAGAACCTGGAGGACCTCTCCGACCAGCAGTACGAGGACCTGTTCATCAACAACGACCGACAGCTGGAGGGTCAGGTCTTCGATTCCTGCTTCGAAGGGGCCTGAGCCTGGATGGCATCGGCGGGCGCTGCTGAGCGCGCCCGCCGATGCCGCCTCCCGACGGCCGTACAGTTCTGGGAGCCGCCCGCGGCGGTGACTATGCTCGGCCGGTGAGCCGAGCAGCACCCACGCAGGCCGGCGCCACGCAGGCCGAGCGCCTGCTCGTCGAGCTGAACGTGCCCCAGCGCGAGGCCGTCACCTTCGGCGAGGGCCCTCTGCTGGTGCTTGCCGGGGCCGGCTCGGGCAAGACCCGCGTGCTCACCCACCGGGTTGCCTGGCTGCTCGCCACGGGCCAGGCGCGGCCGGACCAGATCCTGGCGATCACCTTCACTAACAAGGCCGCCGAGGAGATGCGCGAGCGCGTCGCCGAGCTGATCGGCGGGGTGGAGCGACGGATGTGGGTGATGACCTTTCACGCCGCCTGCGCACGGCTGCTGCGGATCGAGGCCGAGCGGCTCGGCTACACGCAGCGGTTCACGATCTATGACGAGGCCGATTCGCTGCGGATGCTGAAGCGCTGCCTGGAGGAGCTCGAGGTGGACACCAAGCGCTACCCGCCCCGCGCGGTGCGCGCCCGAATCTCCGATGCCAAGAACGCGCTCGTCGACGCCGAGAGCTACCAGGAGACCGCGAGCGGGCCCTTCGAGGACATGGTCGGCCAGGCCTACCGGATCTACGAGCGGCGGATGCTCGACTCAAACGCGATGGACTTCGACGACCTGCTGATGCGGACGGTGAACGTGCTGGAGCTGTTCGAGGACGTCCGCCGCCGCTATCGCGACCGTTTCCGCTGGGTACTGGTCGACGAGTACCAGGACACCAACCACGCGCAGTACCGGCTGCTGCAGATGCTGTGCGGGCAGGACGGCAACCTGACGGTGGTCGGCGACGAGGACCAGTGCGTCCTCGAGGGGACGATGATCACCATGGGGGATGGGTCGACCAAGCCGGTCGAGGAGGTGACCGAGGGGGACGAGGTCCTCTCGTCCTACGGCAGCGGACACTTCAGGCCCGCGCGCGTGGCCCGCACCCAGCGGAGCAGCAAGCCGGGCGGGATCAGGGTCACCACCGCGTCGGGCCGGCAGCTGACCACGACCTACGAGCACACCCATTTCGCCGGCTACCGGCTGGGGTTAACGCCCCAGAAGCACTGGACCTACCTGATGATGAAGCGATCCAAGGGCTTCCGGGTGGGAACGACCTCGGTCTACACCGACGCTCGGCGCAAGCCGAGGATCGGCCTGGCGCAGCGATGCATGCACGAGGGGGCCGACGCGGCCTGGGTGATCTCCGCACACGACTCGGACGCTGAGGCTCGCAAGGAGGAGGCGATTCTGTCCGCCTACTACGGGCTCCCAGTGCTGCCCTTCTACGCCAGGAAGAGTCGGAGCGGAAACGGTGTGGTGGCCAATCAACGCCTGATCGACGAGGTCTTCGATCGGGTCGACAGCGAGCGTGCCGGCATGAAGCTGCTCTTTGACCAGGGCCTGGAGCTCGAGGAGCCTCACTTCGCCACGCAGGCCTCGACGGGACATCGGCGCCGGGTAACCGTCTGTCTCTGCGGGGACGGCCGAGGCAAGGCGCCGATGCACCGGATCGCGATATTCGGCTATGACGATGAAGGACAGGAGATCCTGGAGGGACTGGGGTTGAGTGTCCGCCCGGCACGGAAGGGATCCAAGGGCTGGCGCCACGAGTCGGCCTTCAAGTCGTTCGACGAGCTCAACGAGCGGCTGCAGAGGATCGTCGACGCCCTCGGTCCCTCGGTGCGGTTCACGGCCAGGTTGGGGCGCAAGGAGCCCGGTCAAGGCAACTCTCTCCCGTTCACCTCCGCGGCCTCGGTTCGACCGGGCATGGCCATGTTCGCCGAGGACGGCTCCTTCGACGTCGTGGAGCGCGTGGAAGGGATTCCGCTGGAGCGTCCGGTGTACGACCTGGACGTCGAGGGGACGCACAACTTCATCGCCAACGGCCTCATCACCCACAACTCCATCTACGGCTTCCGCGGGGCCGAGGTCCGCAACATCCTCGAGTTCGAGCGGGACTTCCCCGAGGCCCACGTGGTCAAGCTCGAGCAGAACTACCGCTCCACCCAGGTGGTCCTCTCCGCGGCCAACGGCGTCGTCTCGCACAACCGCGGCCGCCTGGGCAAGCGCCTCTGGACCGAGGCCGGCGAGGGCAACAAGGTGATCGTCGCCGAGCTCGACGACGAGCACGCCGAGGCCCGCTACGTCGCCGGCGAGATCGAGGAGCTGGTGGGGGAGGGCCTGTCCCGCGATGAGATCGCGGTCTTCTACCGGACCAACGCGCAGAGCCGGGTGCTGGAGGACATCCTGGTGCGTTACGAGCTGCCCTATCAGGTGATCGGCGGCACCAAGTTCTACGAGCGGGCCGAGATCAAGGACGCGATCGCCTACCTCAACCTGCTGGTCAACCCCGCCGACGAGATCAGCTTCTCGCGCGTGATCAACTCGCCGCGCCGGGGCATCGGCCAGACCAGCCAGGGCCGCCTGCTCTCGCATGCCAACACCACCGGTTGCACGATCTGGGAGGTGGCCCTGGAACCCGAGTCGGTTCCCGGCCTGAGCGCGGCGGCGATCAAGTCGGTGGCGCGCTTCACCGAGCTGATCTCCGAGCTGCAGGCCGAGTTCGAGCGCGGCCCGGTCGCCGAGCTGCTCAGCGCCCTGCTGGAGCGCTCGGGGTATCTGGACGCCCTGCGGGCGGAGCGCACGATCGAGGCCGAGGGCCGGATCGAGAACCTCGAGGAGCTGGTCGGGGTGGCCGCCGAGTTCGACGCCAACCGGCAGCTCGAGGGGGAGTCCCAGCTCAGCCCGCTGGAGGAGTTCCTGCAGGCGATCTCGCTCTACACCGACGCCGACGATCTGGAGCGCGGCGAGGCGAAGGTGACCCTGATGACCCTGCACAACGCCAAGGGCCTCGAGTACCGGGCGGTGTTGATGATCGGCTGCGAGGAGGGCGTGTTCCCGCACTCGCGCTCGCTGGAGGAGGGAAGCGAGGAAGAGGAGCGGCGCCTCTGCTACGTGGGCATCACCCGGGCCCGCGAGCGGCTATGGCTCACGCACGCGCGAAGCCGGCGGCTGTTCGGCGACCGCGCCGGCGGCTACCCCTCGCGCTTTCTCTCCGAGCTTCCCGACGAGCTGGTCGAGCGCCAGGGCACCGACGAGCAGGCGATGACCGGTTGGCTCACACATACGGCCGCCACAAACACCGCGGCCGGATCAGGCACCCCGCGCCGCGCCGGCGGCGAGGCGGCGGGCACCTTCGGCGCCGGCGACGACGTCGTCCACGCCAGCTTCGGAGAGGGTGTGGTGACCTCGGTCGAGCCCGGCGGCGTGGTGGTGGTCCGCTTCGCCGGTGACGGCGCCGAGCGCAAGCTGATGGCCGATTACGCGCCCCTGAAGAAGGCGGGATAGCGCTGGCAGCCACGGTGATCGACGGCAAGGCGGTGGCGGCCCGCGTGCGCGAGCGGGTCGCCGCGGAGGCCGCGGAGCTCGGGCGCGAGCTGGGCCGAGCGCCCGGGCTGGCCACGGTGCTGGTCGGCGACGACCCCGCCTCGGCGATCTACGTGCGCCGCAAGCGCGAGGCCTGCGAGCAGGTGGGGATCCGCTCCTTCCACCACGAGCCGGAGGCCTCAATCGCCGAGGCCGAGCTGCTGGAGCTGGTCACCCAGTTGAACGAGGCCGACGAAGTCGATGGGATCCTGGTGCAGCTGCCCCTGCCCGGGGGCATCGACCCCGACGCGGTGGTCGCAGCGCTCGATCCAGCCAAGGACGTCGATGGGCTGACTCCGACCAACGCCGGGCTCCTGGCCCGCGGGCAACCCGGGCTGGTGCCGTGCACGCCACGGGGGGTGATGGAGCTGCTCGCCGAGGCGGGAGTCGAGCCGCGGGGCACCGAAGCGGTGATCGTGGGGCGCTCGACCCTGGTGGGACGGCCGCTGCACAGCCTGCTGCTCGGCGCCGATGCGACGGTCACCGTCTGCCACAGCCGTACCGCCGATCTCGGCGAGGTCTGCCGCCGCGCCGAGATCCTGGTCGCCGCCGCCGGCAGCCCGCGGCTTATCGGCGCCGAGATGGTCCGACCGGGCGCCTGCGTGATCGACGTCGGGACCAACCGGACCGAGGACGGCCTGGTCGGCGACGTGGACTTCGACTCCGTCCGCGAGGTGGCGGGCGCGATCACTCCGGTGCCCGGCGGAGTGGGGCCGATGACGATCGCGATGCTGCTCGCCAACACCGTCCAGGCCGCTGCACGCGCGGCCGGCGTCCGCACTTGATTGAATCCCGGCGCCACGCCCCCCATAGACGGAGGACCAATGGACTTCTCAAGACTTCGCCAGGGTGAGATCGTCGCCGGCATCGCCGGCATCGCCCTGATCGTGACCATGTTCCTGCCCTGGTACGCGATCTCGACGGGCGCGGTCGAGCCCGCGCCGATCCCGGAGCTCCCGGGGATCGACCAAGGCAGCATTCCCGAGGTCGACGACGACGCCAACGCCTGGGACGCGCTGAACGACATCGATGGCTTCCTGATCGCGCTCGCCGGCCTCGCCGGGATCGCGCTCGCCGGCCTTGCCGCCGCCGGGCGGCAGGTCAACCTGGGCGGTCTCCCGCGCGGGGGGGTGACCGCCTCACTGGGCGCGCTGGCCGCTCTGCTGATCGTGTGGAGGCTTCTCGCCCAGCCGGAGCCGGGTGCCGACTTCGAGTTCGGCATCTTCCTGGGCCTCGCCGCCGCGATCGGCGTGGCCGTAGGCGCGACGCTGGCGCTGCGCGAGGGCGGCTTCGAGCCGCTGCCACGGCTCTCCGGCGGCGCGCGGCGAAGCTCGGGCTCACGGCGGAGCACCGCCCGCCGTTCGGCCGCCTCGCGCTCGTCGAGCTCACGCTCATCCGGCTCGCGCTCGGGCGGCGGCTCCCGCTCGGGCACCAAGCGCTCATCCGGCTCGCGCAGTCGCTCGTCGGGCCGCAAGAAGTAGCTCGCCTATAGGCTGCCGACGGCCGAATCCACCAGAGAGGAGAACGAATGGACACGGGAAGGTTGACTCAGGGGCAACTCATCGCGGGTGCCGCTGCCGTGCTGCTGATCGTGTTTCTGTTCCTGCCTTGGCTGCAGCCCGAGGGCGCCGATGTCCAGATCCCCGAGGGCGTCCCGGAATCGGCCCTGCCGGAGGGCATCGCGGAGCCGGACTCGTTCAGTGGCTGGGAGGCGAACAACTCGCTCGACATCTATCTGCTCGTCCTTGCCGGCTTCGCTCTGATTCCGGCGCTGATGGGCCTGGCCGGGAGCAGGGAGGAGTTGCCATTGATCAACAACGCGGCGACCTTCCTGCTGGGGGTGCTCGGGACGCTGATGATGCTTGCCGTCCTGGTCGACCCAGGTGAGGGACTGGAGCGCAAGATCGGGCTGTGGCTCGCCCTGCTGGCGGTGATCGGTGTCACGGTGGGTTCCTATATGGCGATGCAGGAGGAACCGGCCGAACGGACCTACTGACTCGGCCCTGGTGAGCATGATCGGGAAGGGCGCCCTGATCGCCGGCCCTGCCGGCGTCGGCCTCTTCCTGGTCATGTTCATCGGCTGGTTCGGCGAGTCGGGCTGGTCTTCAGTGGGCTGGTTCGGCGCCTCGGTGATCGCCGCGGCCGCGCTCACCGCGGTTGCGCTGGCCCTGGTCGTCTACACCCGCGCCTCGGTCAGCCTGCCCGTGGCGCTCAGCACGCTCACCGCCGCACTCGGGGCCATCGCCCTGGTCGTCATCGCCTACCGCGCGATCGACCCCCCCGCGGACGGGGAGCGCGAGCTCGGCCTCTACCTGGGCTTGGTGGCCGCCGCGGCCCTGGCGCTGGGCGGCTGGATCGGCATGCAGGAGGACCGCCCGCCCGCCTAGCGGCCCAGCGTTTCGGCGAGGCCCCTTGCCACCCGGGCGGCACAGGCGATGATCGTCATCATCGGGTTCACCCCCACCGAGGAGGGCAGCAGGCCGGCGTCAGCGACGTAGAGGCCGTCGGTCCCCCGGACCGCCCCAGCCGGATCGGTGACGCCGGCGGCGGGATCGGCATCCATGCGCGCGGTGGACATCGGGTGGAAGGCCTCCAGGCGAAGGTCTCCGGGGCGCAGCCGCATCGACTCGAACTCGGCCAGCTCTCGCCGGCGGATCACCGAGCATTCGCCGAGGTTCGGATAGACCTCGGTCGCCCCCGCGGCGAAGTGGATCTCGGCGGCGCGGGCGATTCCGAACCGCAGGCGCTCGGCGTCCGCGTCGCTCAGTCGGTAGGAGAGGCGCAGCGAGCCGTTCGGGGCCAGCCCGACCCGCCCGGCCGAGCGATCGTGGAGGTGCACACCGATCGAGCCGATCCGGTCGAAGTGGGCGACCCGGTCGGCGAAGGCCTCCCCGACGCCCGGCAGCCACTGGGCGCCGAAGGCCAGTGGGGTGAAGGTCGCCTCCAGCAGGATCCCCCGCTCCTGCCACTCGTCGACGTAGTAGCTCTGCATGATCCCCTCCCAGCCGCGCACCTCCTCGGGGTAGCGCGCGCCGATCCAGGCCGCGGGGTGGATGTGCAGGTTGCGCCCAAGCTGGGGATGGGCGATCCCCGAGCGGAGCAGCAGCTCGGGGGTGCCGAAGGCGCCGGCGGCGCTGATCACGGCGCGGGCCCGGACCTCCCAGTCGCGGCTCTGGGGTGGCCGCCCGTTTCGTGCGAGCTCCTCGGCGGCGCTGGTGGGCAATCCCGCACCGCAGGCGAGCCCCACGGCGCGGTCGCCATCGGTCAGCACCCGCAGCGCCCGCACACCGGCCCGGACCCGCGCGCCCGCGGCGACCGCGCGCGGCAGATACGAGACATGGCTGGCCCGCTTGGCGTCGAGCCGGCAGCCGAGCGGGCAGGCGCTGCACTGCACGCAGGATCCGGCGTTGCGGGCGATCGGCCCCCCGCCCGCGCCCAGCTTCGCCGCGCCCTCCATGCAGAGCTGGCCGTTTCGCCCCATGCGCTCGGGATCGACGGGAGCCACCTGGAGGATCGCCTCGGCCGAGGAGTAGTCGGGATCGAGCTCGCCCGCCCATGTAATCCCCGCGCGCTCGCGCCACTCGCGCAGGACCTCCGCGGGCGCCCGAAAGCAGGTCCCCGAGTTGATCACGGTGGTGCCGCCGACGGTGCGCCCGACGGGCACGGGGATCGCCGGGCGCCCCCGGGCGATCGTCATGCCGCCGTCGCGGTACATCATCGGCAGCCCCTCGAGTGGATCGACCGGATAGTCGCGGTGATCCACGTAGGGTCCGGCCTCCAGGACCAGCACGTCAAGCCCCGCCTCGGCCAGGACCGAGGCGGCCACCGCGCCGCCCGCGCCGGAGCCGACGATCGCCACGTCGCACTCCTCGCCGTCGCCGCGGGGGCGCAGATCGCCGATCGGATCGACCCGGGGCGGGGGAGTGCCCTCCCGCACCGCGCACCGGCCGTCGGTACCGACCGCGGCGCTCACCCGGGGGTCGCGCGCATAGCCGATCATCACCAGCAGCTTGGCCAGCAGCAGCAGGTCGCGGTATGGGGTGAACCGCGCCCTCTCCATCCTCTCCAGGTACTCGGCGCGCGCCCGGAGGCTCGTGCGACTGAACCGCCAGGGGAACGGGGTCCACTCGAAGGCGCGCAGCCCCCAACGGACCAGCGACACGGTGCGATGGGGGAGATGGGAGAGGAACCGGCCCAGCGGTTCGGCCACGGGAACCTCGGCCTCAGGGGCGGGCAGGCCGTGCTCGCCACCGATCAGAGCCTCGGCGATGGCACGCAGCGTCCGCGACTCGGCGGCGCCGAGCCCCGGCGCGCGCCTTCAGCCAGGAGCGGTCGGTGCTCCGACCCTGCCCGCGAGCGCGTAGAGCAGCAGCGAGGCGCCGACCAGCGAGCCATCGACGATCCCGTTGAGCAAATAGGCGAAGACGTCGTCCTGGGCGAAGAAGACCAGCGAGGTGACTGATGAGGCCGCCTTGCCGGCCGCAAGCGCGAGCAGCATCGGCCGGTGGCGCACCACGTCGGAGGCCGCGATCAGAGCGAGCGCCGTGATCACCATCATGTAGGCGAAGCCGAGCGAAAGCCACAGCCGCTCGTCGGTTTCCGGAGCGGCGGCGAAGTCGCCGAAGTTATCCCCGAATTCGGTCAGGCGCGCCAGCGTCCCGTCCGGCCAGGCGATGAAGAAGAAGCCGACGAGCGCGAATCCGCCCGCCATCAGCAGCAGGTTGAAGCGGACGAAGCGCTCAGCCCTCTCCCCGGTCATGGCGGCGGATCCTATCCGCGGTGGCCTAGGCTTGCGGCGATGGCGGCGCGCGAGGTGGTGATGCCCAGCGGGGCGCGGGCGAAGGTGCGCGACGAAGGCCTGGTCGTGCTCTGGACCGCCCTCACCGTGGGGATCTGGACGCTGGTCTGGTACTACCGGATCAATCGCGAGATGCGCGACTTCGGCCGCGCCCACGGCGATCGGCGGCTGGCCGACAGCAACCCGGTGCTCTCGATCCTGGCGGTGACCCTGGGAGGCTTGGTGATCGTCCCCGCCCTGGTCTCGTACTGGCAGACGACCGGCCGCATCCGGCACATGCAACGGCTCTGCAACATCGATCCGATCAACGGCTGGGTGATCGGTGCCTGCTACGTCTCGGGCTGGCTGATTCTGATCACGCTGCTGGTGATCCCGCCCTTCGTCCAAGACGGTCTGAACAAGGTCTGGAGGCTCTATCCGGACGCGAAGGGCGCCGAGGTGGATCTGACAAGGCAGGACGCGCGGATCCCTGCGCCGAGCACGCAGCTGCCCGACTCCTAGAATCCGCGGCGTGATCGACCGCGAGCAGGTGCTGCACGTCGCCAGGCTGGCGCGACTGAAGCTGGGCGACGATGAGATCGAGCGGATGTCCGGGGAGCTTTCGGGCATCCTCCAGCACGTCGAGCGCATCTCGGAGCTCGATCTCGATCGCGTGGAGCCGACCTCGCACGTGATCGAGCTCGAGAACGTGCTGCGCCCCGACGAGCCTCGCCCGAGCTGGCCGCGCGAGAAGGTCCTGGAGGCGGCGCCCGACGCGGCCCAGGGTGCCTTCCGGGTCCCCAGCCCGCAGGCGTGATCGGGTCTCGCTGATGTCCGCCGAGCTGCTCGAGCTCACAGTCGCGCAGGCGATCGAGCGGATCCGCTCCGGCGAGCTCTCGCCGAAGGAGTACTTCCAGGCCTATGGCGCCGCGGCGGCGACCGATCCGCTCAACGCCTATCTGTGGACCGCCCAGGGCGGTGACGGCGCGGGAAGCGAGGGCGAGCTTGCGGGGATCCCGGTCGCGGTCAAGGACATCTTCTGCACGGAGGGCATCGCCACCACGGCGGGGTCCCGGATCCTCGAGGGCTACGTGCCGCCGTACACCGCTACCGCGGTGCGCAACCTGACGGCCGCGGGGGCCAGCATCCTCGGCAAGACCAACATGGACGAGTTCGCGATGGGCTCCTCCAACGAGAACTCGGGCTACGGCGAGGCGCTCAACCCGTGGGACAGCGGGCGGGTGCCGGGTGGCTCCTCGGGGGGCTCGGCGGCGGCGGTGGCGGGCCGGCTCGCTCCCTGCGCGATCGGCACGGACACGGGCGGCTCGATCCGCCAGCCCGCCTCGCTCTGCGGGATCGTCGGCATGAAGCCCACCTACGGCGCGGTCTCCCGCTACGGGATGATCGCCTTTGCCTCCTCCCTCGACCAATGCGGTCCGCTCACCCGCGATGTCACCGACGCGGCGTTGCTGCTGCGAGCTCTGGAGGGCCGCGACCCCTGCGATTCCACCTCGGTGGGAATCGAGGGCGGGGTGGAGCTCCCCCGTCGCGAGGACCTGAAGGGGCTCAGCTTCGGCGTGCCCAGGGAGCTGGCCGGCGAGGCCGAGGGGATCGAGGCCGGTGTGCGCGAGAGCTTCGAGCGCACCGTGGCGCTGATCACCGAGCTCGGCGGCGAGGTCTCCGAGACCGAGCTGCCGCATGCCCCCCATGGGATCTCCGCCTACTACGTGATCGCGCCGGCCGAGGCCTCGGCCAACCTGGCCCGCTACGACGGCGTCCGATTCGGCCCGCGCACGGAGGCGGAGGATCTAACCGAGATGTACGAGGGTACCCGCCACGATGGCTTCGGACCCGAGG
>CAYZPZ010000024.1:2098-15555 GCA_964480205.1 uncultured Conexibacteraceae bacterium | reverse complement strand
AGTACGACACCGGCGGCTCGATCGGCAAGCGCTACCGCCGCCAGGACGAGATCGGAACGCCCTGGGGCGTCACCGTCGACCATCAGACGATGGAGGACGGCACCGTCACCCTGCGCGACCGCGACACGCTCGACCAGTCGCGGATCGCGGTCGGTGAGCTCGCCGCCGAACTCGAGCGCCGCCTGGCCGAGCCCTGGAGCTCGCCGAAGCTCGGCTAATCGGCAGCCGGCCGCCAGCGCTCGCCGGCGCTGATCCGCTCCAGACCGAGCCAGGCGAAGTCCATCGCCGTTGCGACGAGCTGCTCCTTGGGCACCTCGCGGTGCTCGCCCCACCAGTCCGCCAGCGACTGGATCGCGCCGATCTGCTGCTGGGCGATCATCTCGATCGCCGCCGGGAGCTCGGGGTCCTGAGCGATCAGCTGCTCGGCCTCCTCGCTCATCAGGGTGACCACCTGGGCGCCGATCGCCTCCCGCAGCCGCGCCAGCCACTCGGCGACGTCGGGGTCGCCGGTGTTGCGCAGCAGGATCGCGGAAGCCCCGCGCCGCTCCTCCAAGACGGTGAAGAACTCCTCGAGTCCGGCGCGCAGGCGTCCCTCGCCCGGCTCGGCATCGGCCAGGGCGGCGTTGATCCGCGCGATCAGCTCGCGGACGTGCGCCTCGAGCATGGCGGCGTGCAACTCGCGCTTGGAGGAGAAGTGCTCGTAGAGCAGCGCCTTGGAGACGCCCGCCCGCTCCGCGATCGCATCCAGCGCGGTGCGGTGGTAGCCGCCCTCCGCGAAGCACTCCCGGGCCGCTTCCAGGATCAGCGCCCGCCGATCCTCGGCCGACATCCGGCGGCGGCCCGGGACCACGCCCGCGCTCTTTCCGTTCTGTGCCTGTTGTGTGAACGAGCTCACGGAGGTAGGCTCCTAACTGACCCGCCAGTCAGTTAGCATACAGCCGAGATCCCCGGGAAGCGAGAGGAGCCCCAGCATGGCCACTGAGACCGAGAGCAGGAGCGCCCAGGCCCAGAACGCGACCGGCAACGGCAAGCTCTCCAAGGAGGACGTCTCCGCCCGGGCCGGGACTCAGATCTCCTACCAGGACCTCTACCGGCGCTGGGAGCAGGGCAACTGGAGCGCCTATGAGATCGACTTCGGCCGGGACCGCGAGGGCTGGCGGTCGCTGAGCGAGATCCAGCGCGAGTCGGCGATGTGGATCTACTCGATGTTCTTCTACGGCGAGGACGCGGTCACCGACGGCCTCTCCCCCTACATCGACGCCGCGCCCAAGGAGGAGCAGAAGTACTTCCTCGCCACCCAGCAGGTCGACGAGGCCCGCCACTCGGTCTTCTTCCACCGCTTCTTCAGGGAGGTGATCGGGGCCGGGGATTCGATCTCGGACGGGCTGGCCTTCACCGAGAAGTACCTGAACTGGGGCTACCGGGGCGTCTTCGACCGGCTCGAGCGGATGGCCTCCGAGTTGCGCGCCGACCGCTCGCTGCCGAAGTTCGCCCAGGCGATCACGCTCTATCACCTGATCGTCGAGGCCTCGCTCGCGCAGCCGGGTCAGCACTTCATCGAGGACTACTTCACCAAGGCGGGGACGATGCCGGGCTTCTCGGAGGGGATGCACAACGTCGCGCGCGACGAGCAGCGCCACATCGGCTTCGGAGTCAAGGTGCTCTCGGAGCTGGTGGCCGAGTCGCATGAGTGCAAGGAGGCGATCAACGAGCTCCTGCACGAGATGCTCCCCTACCTGACCGCGACCTTCATCCCGCCGGGATGGGACGAGCGCTACACCACCGAGTACGGCTTCACGATGGAGGACATCTTCGCCTTCGGCATGCGCTCGGTGGAGATGAAGTGGAAGGCGGTCGGCTACCCGTTCGAGGCGATGCCGCCGGGCATCTACCCGTTCGATCCCGAGTCAACCCACAAGGAGCGCGCCACCAACCAGATCAAGCTGCTCAAGGCCGGCGTGCTGGGCGAGCCCCGCGGCGAGGTCGCCTGCGACGCCGAGGTGCAGAGAATCTACTTCGGGATCGTCGCCCGCTCGGCGAACACGGATGCCGTCGATCGGCCGGTGACGGTCCAGTGGAGGTTCACCGATGCCGATCCCTGGCACGTGCGGATCGAGAACGGCTCGAGCCGCGCGGTGCCCGGCGTGGCCGACGGCGCCGACCTCACCCTGCGCACGAGCTGGAGCGATTGGATCGGCATCTCCATGCACGGCGACAGCCCGCGCAGGGCCGTGTTGCGGCGCCGCCTCAAGCCCAGGGGCTCGCTGCGGCTGCTGCGCCGCATGCCGGAGATCTGGAAGCCCCGCGAGCTGGCCTGAGACTCGCCCTACTCGCCGAGCAGCCGCCTCTTCTGGGCCTCGAACTCGGCGTCGGTGATCTCGCCGGCGTCGCGCGCCCGCGCGAGCTGCTCCATGACCGCGAGTGGATCCTGCTCCGGCACCGAGATGCCGCCGCCGAAGCCACCGGCGCCGGGGATCGGGATGCCGGCCTCGCCCAGGGCGCCGATGATCGCGTCCCTCAACCCGGGGACGCTGTTGGCATCGACCCTCTGGCCGGGCTTGTCTGGATCGATCCCGTGCTGGCGCAGGGCGTCGATGATCTTCTCCCGAGCCTCGCCGACATCGCTCAGGTCGAGGTCGTGGGTGGACCGCTCCACCTCGACGCGACCCGGCCCGGCGCTCGCCCAGCCCTGCTCACCCATCTCCACACTCTGCGAATCCGGCAGCGCCGAACCCTTCACCGTCGCCTCGAACTCGGGCGTGCCGGGTTCGGGGATCGCCCTCTCATCCTTGCCGCGGAGGAAGTCGAACAGCCCCACGAGCCGATCGTAGCCGGGACGCCCCGGAACGCTAGGCCCCGGCCTCGTCATCTGCGGCCTCGGAGCGGGAGCCGAGTTGATCGACTCCGACCAGGTCGGCTGGGCGATCCGGCAGGTACATGGACGACCCGGTTGCGAGGGCCACCGGCTTGCCGTCAGCGTTGGTGACCCGGCAGGAGGCGATCGAAAGGGTGCGGCCGCGGTGCTCGATCCGGGCCTCCGCGGTGAGGTCGCGCATGTCGGGCGTGACCGGCCGAAGGAAGTTGACCTTGAGGTCGAGCGCGGCGACGGCGGTCCCGGCGGGCGCGGTGCTGAACGCGGCGCCGGTCAAGGCGAAGTCGGCCAGCATCGCGATGAAGCCACCCTGCACGGTGCCCATGCTGGTGGCAAGCCAGCGACTGCAGGGCAGTGCGAAGCGCACGCTGCCCTCCTCGGCCTCCACCGCTCGGACTCCGGTCAGGTGGTGAATCGGCGGCGCGGGCAGCTCGCCCGAGATCTGGGCGCGCAGGATCTCCAGTCCCGAGCGCTGATCGAAGATCTCCTGCTGCAGCGGGGTCCCCTGCGTAGGCCGGCGCAGTGGATGCGAGGGGTCCTCGCCCGGATAGATCTGGTCCAGGACCGGCATCTCGGCTGGCGGCTCGGGGACCGGATCGATCGGCGGGAAGACCGAGCAGCGGGAGGTCCCGTGCGCGACCAGGGTGCCCTCCCCCGACTCCCCCTCGCGCTCGAGGAAGAGGAAGGCCTCAGAGAGAGCCACCGAGCGGCCCAGATGGATGACGTGGCCCGAAGCACCGATCCGCGTTCCGGGGTCGGGGTGGACCGGCTTCAGCATGGTCAGCGACAGCTCCGCGGTGGTGAACGAGACCCCCGGGCCGAGCCGGGTGTGGATCGGCGCCCCCAAGGCGGCGTCGGCGAGCACACAGAGGACGCCGCCGGGAATCACTCCGGCGGTGTTGCCGAACCAGGGCGAGGCCGGCATCTCGAAGCCGGCGTGCCCCTCCGAGAGCTCGCGGAAGGGCATCTCGGTGAGATAGGCGATCGGCGGAATCGGGACGCGTCCCTCACGGCTCGCCCGCAGCCGCTCGATTCCCGGGAGCCCGAGCAGCGAGGGGTCCGGATAGCCGCCCGGCGCCGGCTCCTGCCAGATCTTCGTGTCCTCGGCCACCTCGCCCTGACGCTAACCGACCGCCCGCCCACTCATCCACTAGGCGCGCGCCGGCTCGGCCTCGCGCGGCACCGGCGGAGGGCCGCCCTCGAGACCGATGTGCGGCAGGGCCCGGTCCAGCCAGGCGGGCAGCCACCAGTTCCAGCCTCCCATCAGCCGCATGAAGGCCGGGACCAGGATCAGACGGACCACCGTTGCGTCGAGCGCGATCGCCACCGCGTTGCCCATGCCGAGCTGCTGGATCGACGGGACCCCGGTGAGCATGAAAACCGAGAAAACCGAGACCATGATCAGCGCCGCCGAGGAGATCGTGGCCGCGCTCGAGGACAGGCCCTCGGCGACGGCTCGTCGGTTGTCGCCGTGCGCGTCGTAGCGCTCCTTGATTCGCGAGAGCAGGAAGACCTCGTAGTCCATCGAGAGCCCGAAGACGACCGCCAAGACCAGCGGCGGGGTCAGCGTGTCGAGGGCGCCGAGCCCCTCGAAGCCGGCGAACTCCAGCCAGCCCTTCTGGAAGACCGCCACCACCACTCCGTAGGCGGCGCCGATCGAGAGCAGGTTCATCAGGATCGCCTTCAGGGGCAGCAGCAGCGATCGCAGCATCACCATCAGCACCACGAAGGAAAAGGCCAGGACGAAGAGGATGATCCGCCACATCGAGCCGTTGATCTGAACGCGGGAGTCCTCGATCCGAGCGGACTCGCCGCCGACGTCGACGTCGGCGGCCGCGGCCAGCGACGAACTCGGAACCAGCTCGTCGCGCAGGCGGGTGACGAAATCGAGCGAGGCCCGCGACTCGGCCGAGCCGGTCGTGGTCGCGAGGTCGATCAGCGCCACCTCGCCATTGGTCACCGGCGGCGCGACGCCGGCGATCTCCGGATCGGCTCGCATCTCGCGGGCGAACTCCCGCACCGCCGCGGCGTTTGCGGGTGCGGAGGGGTCTCCCTCGTAGAAGGTGGCCAGCACCCGCACCGCGTCGGTGCCTCCGCCCGCCGCCTCGGTGGCGAGCTCGGCGCCGACGCGGGCGTCGTGATCGCGGTCGAACTGCCTCAGCGCCCCGTTCCCGGTCTGCAGGTCGAGGACGGGGATCGCAAGCACGAGCAGCACCGAGGCCGCGCCCACGATGGCCAGCACGGGGCGGCCCATCACGGCGTCGGTCCAGCGCTGCCAGAAGGTCTCGCGGTCGGAACTGGTCGAGCCGGGCCGTCGCCGGCGCCGCCACACGTGCCGCAGCGCGCCGAGGACCGACCAGGCGACCCCGCCGGCCTCAACGCGATGGCCCATGATCCGGATCAGCGCGGGCAGCAGCGTGGTCGCGACCAGGATCGCGATCGCCACCACGACCATCGCTCCCAGCGCCATCGAGCGCAGGGCCTGGTTGTCGACCATCCAAAGTCCGGCCAGCGAGATGATCACCGCCAGCCCCGAGAAGACGACGGCCATGCCGGAGGTGGACAGCGCCTCGGCCCGCGCGGCCGCGGCGCCCCTGCCGGCGCGCACCGATTCGCGGAAGCGAGCCAGGATGAACAGCGAGTAGTCCACCGCCACCCCGATCCCGATCATCGAGGCCATGTTGGTCACGAACACCGACATCTCCATCTGCTGGGAGAGCAGGTAGATGACCCCGCCGGTGATGATCACCGCGACGAAACCGAGCGACAGCGGCAGGGTGGCGGCAGCGAGCGAGCCGAAGACGGCGATCAGGATCAGGGCGACGATCGGGAAACCGGTGATCTCGGCCTTCTCCAGGTCCTCGCGCGAGACCTCCGAGAGCGCCGCCCACATCGCCGGCTGGCCGACCACGTAGGCGGTCGCGCCGTCGACCTGCTCCCCGGGCGCCAGCTCCTCGCGCAGCTGGCGCGCGGTGTCGACGAGCTCGTCGGAATCGCCCTCGGCGGCGATCGGGACCAGCGCCACCTCGCCGGCGGCGAGCTGGGCCTCGGCGACCGGGACGGCCTCGCCGGGGACCGTCGCACGGTCGGCATCGGAGGCGGCCTCGCGGACGCGCCGGATCGCCGCACCGGCCTGCTCGGCCGTGATCCGGGGTCCCGCCTCCACGGCGACCGCGATCCGCCCCTCGCGCTCCGCCCCGAACCGGCTCTGCAGCGCGGTCTCCACCGCGTGGGACTGGCTGCCGGGCACGTCGAAGCCGCCCCCGCTCAGGTCCTCGGTCTGGCGCAGCGCCAGCGGCAGCGAGAACGCCACCACGGCCAACCAGGCGGCCACCACGAGCCAGCGCCGGCGGGCGAGAAATGCGGCGAGGCTGGCCATGAACGCTCTCAAGCTGGTGCTCCTAGGATCGGATCCGACTGGCTGGTCAGCCAGCTCAGGCCCGCGCCAGTATTCCGCCTACCCACCCCCGGGCAGTGTGAGATCGCTCACTCGCCGCGTCCCCGCGGCGGGGCTACTCCGCCGCGAGCAGCGAGCGGGCGGCCAGCGTGCCGGCCGCGATCACGTCGGCGTGGTCGCGCCTGGGGTCGGTGAGCATCTGCAGGGCGAGGCCGTCGGCGACAGCGAACAGGAAGCCGACGATTGCGTCGGCGTCGCCGCGCAGCTTCAGCACGCCCTCGCGCTCCTTGGCTCGGAAGATGTCGGCGACGTGGTCGCGGGTGCGGTTGAACAGCGCCGCGATCTCGCGCTGGATCTCCGGATTGCGGCGGCCGGCGGTGAACAGCTCGAACAGCAGCACCCAGAACCCCGGCTCGTTCTGCACCGAGTCCTCGAGGTTGGCGACCAGCACCCCGATCACGTCGTCGGCGGTCCGCGCCTCAGCCAGCGGGGCGTCGAGGCGAGCGACCCGGTGCTCGGCGTCGCGGCGCACCACCTCGACCAGCAGCGCCTCCTTGGTGCCGAAGTAGTAGTGCAGAAGCCCGCGGCTGACGCCCGCCTCGCGTGCGACGTGCTCGAAGGTCGAGCCCGAGATCCCGCGCCGCGCGACGCTGGATCGCATCGCCTCGACGATGCGGTTGGCCTTCTCGCCGCTCAGCTCCCTCGTCCTCGTCGCCTCCATGGACGGAGACTGTAGGGACTCGGAGGGCGGAGGGCCCTAATGCGTCAAGCGCACCGGCGGGTTGTGGCCGGGGATCACCAGCGCCGGCTCCAGCTCGCGGATCCGCCGCCACTGCTCGAGCAGCTGATCGCGCTCGGGGCCGAAGTCCTCGGGCAGATCCATCTCCTGGAAGTACTCCGGTAGGGGGCCGACGCAATCGGAGGCGATCACCACCAGGCCCTCGTCGGTGTCCACCAGCAGCGAGATCAGCCCGTCGCTGTGGCCGGGGGTGAGCAGCCAGCGCAGGCCGGGCTCGATCTCGCCTTCCTCGCCATCGAGGATCTCGAGCTGGGCGGTCTCGAGCTGGCCGGCGACGATCTGGGCGTAGGGCGCCTCGGTCTCCAGCCGATGCACCCAGGTGCGGCGCATCGGCCAGCCCGCCAGACCCTCGGCGTGGTCGAAGTGAAGATGGGTGAGGATGACGTCGGAGACGTCGTTGGGCTCGACGCCGAGCTCCTGCATCGCTCCAATCACCGGCGCTCCCTGCATGATCAGGCCCGGATCGACCAGGTAGTCGCGCTCGCCGCGGACCAGCAGGGTGTTGGGAAAGGCGATCATGCCTGCCGCCCTGCCTCCCTCCTGCAGCGACTTGTAGCGGCGGAACCCCTCGGCCGAGCTGTCGACGCTCGCCGCCTCGGCCTCGCCGTTGGAGACGGCGAAGACGTAGCGCTGGGCGGGGACCAGTAGGTGCACGCTGGCCATCGACCAGCACACTAGTCACCCCAAGAAGAAGGGCGCCCGCGGGCGCCCTTCCTCAAGCCTGGTCCGGCGGTCGGCTCAGGTAGTCCCGCTGACCGTCTCGGTCTCGGCCTCCGGGGTCGTGGTCGAGGTGTACTCGAACTCCTCCTCGGCGCCGAACAGCTTGTCGAGCAGCGCGTTGCGCGCGCCCTCGCTGAAGATCAGGATCAGCACCGCGCCGACGATGGCGACCAGCAGCGCCTTGCCGAGGCCGAAGCCTCCGCGGCGGCGCCGGCCGCGCAGCTGGTCGGATGCCTCCTTCAGCGACTCGGCCGCGGTCTTCAGATCGCGGTGGACCTTCTTGTCGTCCATCAGCGACTTTGCCGGGCCCTTGCCGTTGGACATCCGGGCATACGCGCCCTTGGCGGCATCGAAGGCAGCACGAATGTTCTGCCGCAGCTCCTCGTCCTCGATCAGGCGTCGCACGTAGGGGTTCGAGGCGACCGACCTGGCGGCGTCACCGGCCTTCGCGCTTCTGCTGCTTTGCCCCATCTGGCCTCCTCGCTTCCTCGGTTGGGTGCTAGGGCAGGATATACCCGGCAGGGATCGCGGCAATCGCGCCCGTGGCGATGAATCGGGGACGGCGGCGGGGTCTTAGGGGCGAGGGCCGTGGCCAACAGGCTCGTACATCTGGAGCTGCACACGGGCGATCTGCCCTGCGCCCGGGCGTTCTACGAGGGCCTCTTCGACTGGGAGCTGCGCGAGGTCGGTGCCGGGCCCCGCCCCTATCTCGAGATCGACTTCCGCAGCGGGGTGGGGGGTGGAGCGGTCGGCTGCGGCGCCCCTACGGCGAGCTGGTTGCCCTATGTCGAGGTCGCCGAGATCGGCTCGGCCACGGAGTCCGCGCGCGAACTGGGCGCCGCGGTCCTGCTCGAGCCGCGCGAGGGACCGCTTGGGTGGCGCAGCGTGGTGCGCGCACCGCAGGCGGGCGAGCTGGCGCTGTGGATGCCCAAGCGCCGCTAGGCCCGCCCTAGGCGGGGGCCGGAGCGGGCGACTTCGCCGGCTCCAGCGCAGCGTCGAGCACGGCGCCGATCTCGTTCACGTAGATGAATTCCAGCTCCTCGCGCTCGTGCTCGGGGATCTCCGCGACGTCGCCCTCGTTTCGGTCCGGGACGATCACCTGCTTGATCCCGGCGCGCTGGGCGGCGAGCGACTTCTCCTTGAGGCCGCCGATCGGCAGTACCTGACCGGTCAGGGTGACCTCGCCGGTCATCGCCACGTCGTTTCGCACCGGGCGGCCGCTGACCAGCGAGGCGAGTGCCGCCGCCATCGCGATCCCGGCCGAGGGCCCGTCCTTGGGCACCGCACCGGCGGGGACATGCACATGGACGTCGTGCTTGGCGAACCAGTCGTCGGCCAGGTCGGGGGCGAGCCGCTTGGAGGCGCCGCGCACGTAGGTCAGCGCGGCCTGCGCGGACTCCTTCATCACGTCTCCGAGCTGACCGGTGATGGTCAGCTTTCCCTCGCCGGGAACGGCGCTGGCCTCGACGAACAGGACCTCGCCGCCGAATGGCGTCCAGGCCAGCCCGGTCGCCACGCCCGGATCCTTGGTGCGGCGGCGGTGCTCGGCGAAGAACTTTCGCTTGCCGAGCAGCTCGCGGGCGCGCTTGGCCGAGATCTTGACCTTGCCCTCGGTCTGGCCCTCGGCGACCTGGCGGGCCACCTTGCGCAGCACCGTGCCGATCTCCCGTTCCAGGTTGCGGACCCCCGCCTCGCGGGTGTACTCCTCGATGATCGCCCTGATCGCGGCGTCGGCCAGCTCCGCCTGCGAGGCCTTCAACCCGTTGGCTTCGAGCTGGCGGGGGGCCAGGTAGCGCTTGGCGATGTGCAGCTTCTCGTCGTTCGTGTAGCCAGCGAGCTGGATCGTCTCCATCCGATCCTGAAGCGGCGTAGGCACCGTGTCGAGGATGTTCGCCGTGGCGATGAACATCACGTCGGAGAGGTCGAAGGACAGGTCGAGGTAGTGGTCGCGGAAGGTCGAGTTCTGCGCCGGGTCCAGGACCTCGAGCATGGCGCTGGAGGGATCGCCTCGGAAGTCGGCGCCCATCTTGTCGATCTCGTCGATCATGAACACGGGATTGCGGGTGCCCGCGTCGCGCAGGGCGCGGATGATCGTGCCGGGCATGGCGCCGATGTAGGTCCGGCGGTGGCCGCGGATCTCGGCCTCGTCGCGGACGCCGCCCACCGAGATCCGCTCGAACTCGCGGCCCAGGGCGCGGGCGATCGACTTGCCGAGGCTGGTCTTGCCGACGCCCGGGGGGCCGACGAAGCAGAGGATCGGCCCGGGCGACTCCGGGTTGAGCTTGCGCACCGCCAGGTACTCGAGGATCCGCTCCTTGACCTTCTCCAGGTCGTAGTGGTCCTCGTCGAGGACCTCGGCGGCGTGGGCGACGTCGAGGTTGTCCTCGGTCTGCTTGGACCAGGGCAGCTCGGTGAGCCACTCCAGGTAGCTGCGGATGACGCCGTACTCGGCGGCGGCCGGGGGCAGCTTCTCCAGCCGGCCCAGCTCGCGCTCCGCCTGCTTGGCGGCCTCCTCGGGCAGGCCCGCGTCCTCGATCCGCTCGCGCAGCTCGTTGAGCTCGGCCTGCTGCTCGTCTGCTTCGCCCAGCTCATCCTGGATCGCCTTCATCTGCTGGCGAAGGAAGTACTCGCGCTGGCCCTTGTTGATCTCCGACTCGACCTGGGACTGGATCTTGCTGCCGAGCTTGACCACGTCGAGCTCGCGGGTGAGGATCTCCGAGAGGCGACGCAGCCGGGTGGTGACGTTGACCTCCTCCAGCAGCTCCTGTTTCTCCTCGCTGGAGATCCGCAATGCCCCGGCGATCATGTGGCCAAGGGCGGATGGCTCGTCGAGGTTGGTGACGGCGAGCTGCAGCTCCTCGGGCAGGTACGGAATCGCCTCGATGATCTCGCTGAAGGTGTTCTGGACGTTGCGGGTCAGGGCCTCAAGCTCGGGCGAGGGCTCGATCACGTCGGGCAGGGCCTGGATCCGCGCCACCAGGTAGGGCTCCTCGGCGACGTAGTCGGTGAGCCGAACCCGCTCGCCGCCCTGGACCAGGATCCGCAGGGTGCCGTCGGGCACCTTCATCATCCGCGCCACCGAGCCGGCGACGCCGACGTCGTAGAGATCGTCGGCACCCGGGGTCTCGTTCTCGGGGTCCCGGGAGCCGACCATCGCCAGCATCCGGTTGCCCGAGAGGACGTCGTTGACCAGCTTGATCGAGCGCTCCTGGCCGACCGCGAGCGGGGTCAGCGTCTCGGGGTAAGTGACGCTCTCGCGCAGGGGCAGTACCGGCAGAGCGTCGGGGAGCGGCTCCTGCTGACGGATCGCCTCCTCGGCGTCGGGCATCTCGACGACCTCGATCTCCGGGACCTCCACCTGGGCGCCCCGCTCGACTTCGAGCTTCCGGGGGTCGGCCGCGGCCATCGCGACTACTCCGCGCGCTCGATCGGGACCTGGCGGGCGCCCTGCTCGACCCGCACGGGCAGCTCGATTCGCAGGATCCCGTCCTCGTAGGTGGCCTGGGCCTGGTCGGCGACGACGTCCACCGACAGCTCGATCAGGCGCTTGAACGGCCCCGAGGGGAGCTCGACCTGTTGATAGGTGCGGCCCTCGGTCTCGCGCACGGGCCGCTCGCCGGTGATCAGCAGCGCCCGCCCCCGCACCTCGAGATTGACCGCGTCCACGTCGACGCCGGGCAGATCGACCTTGACGATCGCCTTCTCCGGACCTTCGTCTCCGCAGTAGTAGACGTCCACCCGGGGGACGAACACCGCCGCTTGGCGGGGACCGCGGTAGCCGGCCTGCTCCCAGAAGTCACCGAGCAGGTCGTCCATCTCCCGGCGCATGCGGGCGAAGTCCGCGAAGGGATCGCGTTGGGAGGCCATCGGGGGTAAGCGTAGCTAGGGCGCGGCTTCGCCCTTGTCCTAAATCTCGTACGTGGCGCCCTCCCGGGCGACCTCGACCGGCCCGCCGAAGGTGCGCTCGGCCTCCTCCCGCGCCCACTCGTCGCCGAGCTCGTCGGAGATGTGGGTGAGCACCACGCGCTTGGCCCCGGCGCGGGCGGCATGCTCGCCCGCCTCGGCGGGGGTGAGGTGGCCACGAACGCCGGTGCGCTCCGGGCGGGGCAGGGTTGCCTCGATCAGCAGCAGCTCCGCGTCTCGGGCGGCCTCGACGATCTCCTCTCCAGGCCGGGTGTCCGCTCCGTAGGTGAGCTTGCCCGACCCCGCTGCGGTGATGCGGACCGCAAAGGTCTCGATGAAGTGGGGAACCGGAGTGAAGCTCGCTGTGACGTCTCCCACCTCGACGGTGTCCCCCGCCCCGTACTGCTCCAGCTCGAACGCATTCTCGATCAGGTCCTCGTTGCCCCAGGCGCCCACCACCTGGCGGAAGGTGGCGCCGGCACCGGCGGGGGCGAGCAACCTCGGCCGGACGGGGCTGTCGGTGCCGGGCCAGGTGTGTACCGGGACCGGCTGTTGCTTTGGCGCATAGGTGAGCGCGTAGGAGAAGGGGACCAGGTCCAGGAAGTGGTCGGCGTGCAGGTGCGAGATCAGCACCGCGTCAACCTCGGTGTAGTCGAGGTGCTCGCGCAGCTTGCCGAAGACGCCGTTGCCGCAGTCGAGGAGGACGTTTGTCCCGCTGGCTTGGAGTAGGAATCCGCTGCAGGCCCCGCCGGCGTCCTGCCACGACGGCGATTTCCCCAGGACTGTGAGTCTCAACTGTCGGCGACCATCGCTGCCCCCATGGAGGGAACACTACGGCTTCGCCATCAGGCGCGACCCGCTTCGGGGCGCTACGCCGCCTGGCCCACCGGGGCCTGGGCGGGGGCGCGGGCGTCGCGCATCAACAGCGCCGGCTGGCGCGGCGGCACCAGGCCGGCCGGAGTGTCGGGACGGAAGGTGGGGCAGGGCTCGTCGAGCCCGAGGGCGCAGAGGTTGCGTCGCCGGAAGAAGCACTCGTCGCAGCTGGCTTTTTCCGCATCGACGCGCGCTCGACCGCCGGCCAAGTTCCGCCCCTTTCCTCTCCAGGTATCGATCTGCCGCCCCGGGCCTCACCCACGAGGCGAGCACCATGATGCCACGCACCGCGTCAGGCGTCAGGGGCGTTTCCGCAAATGGCGACCTCTTTTTCTCGGGGCTAAGATCTGGCCGATGGCGAAGGAGCGGACCTCACAGCTGGCGGCCTCCCCGCCGATGTTCCAGAGCCGGTTCCTGGACTTCTTCACCCGGGTCCACCCCGTGATGCCCGCGGTCGTCTACCTGCCGGTGGTGGCAGCCGGGATCTGGCTCGGGGCCGACCGCGGCCTCTCCGGGCTGACCGTCGCGCTGCTGGTGCTGGCTGGAATAGTCGTCTGGACGCCGACCGAGTACTGGCTGCACCGCCTGGTCTTCCACTGGCAGCCGAAGTTCCCAGGCGGCGACCGCCTGCACTTCATGATCCACGGCGTCCACCACGACCATCCCAACGACGCGATGCGGTTGGTGATGCCGCCAGCCGCCAGCATTCCGCTTGCCGCCCTCTTCGGTGGGCTGTTCGTGCTGGTCTTCGGCACCCCGCACGCCTTCCCCCTGTTCGCCGGCTTCATCGTCGGCTACCTGACCTACGACTACACCCACTACCACGTCCATCACCACACTCCGAAGACGAGGCTGGGCCGGCAGCTGCGCGAGCAGCACATGCGCCACCACTT
>CAYZPZ010000024.1:0-1998 GCA_964480205.1 uncultured Conexibacteraceae bacterium | reverse complement strand
AGCACCGCGATCGCGTTCTCCGCGGCCATCCGCGCCATCGCCTCCCGCGAGCGGGTGGTGGCCGAGCCGATGTGCGGGAGTAGCACGCAGCGCGGTGCTTCCAGCAGCTCCGGCGGGACGTTCGGCTCGTCCTCGTAGACGTCGAGGCCGGCGGCGCCGAGGCGCCGCTCGCGGAGTGCCGCGGCCAGGGCCGTCGAGTCAACCAGAGGGCCGCGTGAGGTATTGACCAGCACGCCCGTGGGACCGATCGCCCCGAGCTCCGCGGCGCCGATCAGGTGCCGCGTCGCGGCCGAGGCGGGGGCGTGCACGCTGACCACCTCCGCGGCCTCGAGCAGCTCCGGCAGGTCCAGCCGGCGCGCCCCCAGCTCCCGCTCGGTCTCGGGCCTCGCGGAAGGACCCGAGTAGACGACCTCGGCGCCGAGCCCGTGCACCAGCTCGGCGTAGCGGCGGCCGATGCGGCCGAGGCCGACGACGCCGACGGTCGCCCCGCGCAGCTCCAGCCCCAGGTACGCGGAGGGGTCCCAGCCGCGCCAGCGACCGGCGCGCAGGTCGCGCTCGGCCTCTGAGAGGCGGCGGGCGGCGGCCAGGGTGAGGGCGAGGGCGAGCTCGGCGGTCGCCTCGGTGAGCACCCCGGGGGTGTTGGTGACGGCGATGTCGCGGTCTCGGCAGGAATCGAGGTCGATGTTGTCGTAGCCCACCGCGAAGTTCGAGACGACCCGCAGCGAATCGCCGCAGGCGTCGAGGAGCTCGGCGTCGACCGCGACGCTGGGATCGGCAACCAGGGCGGCGGCGCCGGGGGCCAGCTCGAGGATGCGCTGCCGATCGGCCCCCAGCCCTCCCGAGCGGAGCTCGTAGCGTCCCTCCAACAGCTCCAAGCCGGCCGGCAGCAGCGCGCGGCAGATCACCACCAGCTGGCGATCTTCATTCATCCCGCCGCACGCTAATGGTTACAGTGAGCTGACAGTTAACTTCGACCTCTGAATAGGGGAAGGGACACAGATGCCACAGGCTTCCGACACCGTTGACAGGGCCAGGGCGCTGCTCGAGGAGCGCCGCTCCGAGCTGCAGGGCGAGCTGCGCCAGATCGAGAAGGCGATCGCCGGGCTCGGCGGGCGTCGGCGCGGGCCGGGGCGCCCCCGGGGAGCGGGCCGAACCAGGCGCCGTCGCCGCGGCGGCACCCGAGCCGACCAGGCGGTGAAGATCATCACCGAAAACCCTGGCATCAACGTGGCCGAGCTCGGCCGCAAGATGCGCCTCAAAGCTCCCAACTACCTCTACCGGGTGCTCCCGGACCTGGAGAAGGAGGGTCGGATCCGCCGCAAGGGACGCGGCTACCACCCGGCCTAGAGCAGATCCATCCCCTTCACCGCGTCGCGCTCCTCCTTCAGCTCGGCGACGCTGGCGTCGATCCGCTGCCGAGAGAAGTCGGGCACCTCCAGTCCCTCGACGATCTCGTAGGAGCCCCCGGAGCAGCGGCAGGGGAAGCCGGAGATCAACCCCTCTTCCACGTCATAGGAGCCGTCGGAGGGGATCGCCATCGAGGCCCAGTCGTCCTCGGGGGTTCCGACGACCCAGTCGTGGACGTGATCGATCGCGGCGTTGGCCGCCGAGGCGGCGCTGGAGGCGCCGCGGGCGTCGATGATCGCCGCGCCGCGCTTGGCGACCGTGGGGATGAACTCGTCGGCGATCCACTTCTCGTCGCCCACCTCGTCCCAGGCCGAGTTGCCCTTGACCTTCGCATTGATCAGGTCCGGGTACTGCGTGGTCGAGTGGTTTCCCCAGATCGTCATCTTGGAGATGTCGGCGACGTCGGCGCCGGTTCGCTTGGCGAGCTGGGCGATGGCGCGGTTGTGATCCAGGCGGACCATCGCCGTGAATCGCTCCCGGGGCACGTCGGGGGCGTTGTTCATCGCGATCAGGCAGTTGGTATTGGCGGGGTTGCCCACGACCAGCACGCGAACGGAGTCGTCGGCGCCGGAGTTGATCGCCTCGCCCTGC
>CAYZPZ010000023.1:1704-15687 GCA_964480205.1 uncultured Conexibacteraceae bacterium | reverse complement strand
TGACCGCGGCTCGAGCGGTTCCGCGGAACCGCGGCTAGTTGTCGCTACCCGCGCGGTCCCAGATGTAGAGCTCGGTCGCCTCGCGGGCGAGCTCCATCAGGCGAGGCTCCGAAAGCCACTCCAGCACGGTGTCCAGGGCGCGCTCCTCGCTGATGCCCTCCTCGAAGGCCTCCTCGCCGCGAAAGCCGGCGGCGAGCTTGAGCGCCTCGCGGCGGTGCTCGCCGAGTGACTCGAAGGCTCCCATCAGGAAGTCGCGATTCGGCACCGGCTGGCCGACCTCCATCGAGCCGAACCAGGCGGCGAGCATCGAGATGTCGTGCTGGTCGAGATCGGAGATCGCCTTGGCGTAGTGCTCGGAGAGCTCCTCGTCGGGGATCTCATCCACCCAGGCGCGGACCGCCTCGCCGAGCAGCTGCCGGCGCGCCTCGCGGCCTACGGAGTCGGCGATCGCTCGGATCGCGTCGGCGGGATCTACGAAACAAAGTGTCATCTTGGTGTCTCTTTCATCGACTCTCAGTCAGTGAGGGTGCCGAAATCTAGACTCGCCCCCCGACGGCAAAACCTGCTGCGGAGTTTCCGCGCGTTATCGGCACTACGGTGGGGGCCATGGCCCTGAGCCTCATAGTCGGTCCCCCGAACTCGGGTCGCACGGGCGCCGTTCTGGACGGCTTCCGCTCGGTGCTCTTGCGCGAACCCGCCCTGGTCGTTCCCACCCTCGACGACGCCGAGCGCTTCGAGCGGGAGCTGACCCAGGGCGACGTGGCGGTCCTGGGCGCGACCGTCTGCACCTTCGACCGTCTCTTCGACCTGGTGGCACGAGCCACGGGCGCGGAAGCGCCGCCGCCGCTGAGCACGATCCAGCGCCGCCGAGTCGCCAGGGAGGCGATCGAGCGCGCCTCCGGACTGAGGCTGGTGGCGGCCTCGGCGCGACGGCCGGGCTTCGCGGTCGCCCTCGACGATCTGCTCGAGGACCTGCAGGCCGCGAATGTCGACCCGGTCGACCTGCGCGAGCGAGCGGGCGAGGCCGGGCGCTACGAGGCCGAGCTGGCGGAGCTCTATCAGGCCTACTGCCAGCTCCGCGATGAGCTCGGGCGAGGCGACTCCCACACCCTGGCCGCCGCCGCCATCGCCGCCCTGCGCGAGCGACCGGACGCCTGGGAGGCGAGACCTGTGTTCCTCTACGGGTTCGACGATCTCACCGCCGAGCAGCTGGAGCTGCTGCGGGCCCTGATCGACGCTACCGAGGTCACGGTCGCTCTTCCCTGGGAGGACCGCGAGGTGCTCACCTCCGCCCGGGGCGCGCTCTTCGCGGAGCTGCGGGAGACCCCGGGCGCGAGGACCCAGTGGCTCGACGCGGAGCCGGCCTTCACCCGCAGCGGCACGCTGTTCGAGATCGAGCGCCGCTTCGGGGCGGACCTGCCCGATGCGCAGCGGCTCGACAACGACGGCGGCCTCGCCCTGCTCGCCTCGGCGGGGGAGCGCGCCGAGGCCGAGTGCGTCGGCGGCGAGATCGCGGGGCTGCTGGCCGACGGGGTCCCGCCGAGCGAGATTGCCGTCGTCCTGCGCCAGCCCGAGGCCCGGGGGCCGCTGTTTCGGCGGGTGCTGGAGCGCTTCCGGATCGCGGTCGCGGTCCAGACCGAGCTCGACCTGGCCCGGACCCTGACCGGCGCCGGCCTGCTGGCCCTGCTGGAGGCGGCGCTCGGGCGCCGGCGTGCCTCGGACGTGCTCGCCTATCTGCGCACCCCCGGGATCGACTCCCCGAGCCGCGTCGACTGGTTCGAGCGCCGCGTCCTGCGCCGCCGCATGCGCGATGCCGATCAGGCCATCGAAGACTGGAACCGCGGCGAGCGGCGCCGCGAGCTGAGCGAGATCGAGCGCCTGCGCGCAGCCGGCTCGGGACCCGAGCTGCTCGCCGAGGCGGCGCGCCAGGCCCGCTGGCTCGCCGAGGGCGCCGTGCGGCGGGAGGGGGCCACCGTGGGCGAGGACCGGGCGCTGGAGCTGCGGGCCGGCGCCGAGATCGAGGCGCGGCTGGCCGAGTTGGCCGAGCTCGGGCTGCCGATGGGGCCCGCCGAGCTGATCGCGACAGTGTCGGAGCTGACCGTTCCCCTCTGGCGGGGCCCGACCGAGGGGCGGGTGAGGGTGATCAGCCCCTATCGGGCGCGGGCCCGCCGGGTTGACCACCTGTTCGTCTGCTCGCTGCAGGACGGCCAGTTCCCTCGCCGCGACGTAGGGGGGCCGCTGCTCTCCGACGAGTCCCGGGCCGCGCTGGGGATCCGGCCCCGGATGAAGGCCGAGGTCGAGGACCGCTACCTGTTCGCGGTCACGCTCTCGCGGGCCAAGGTGCGCCTCTGGCTCTCGTGGCGCAGCGCCGACGACGAGGGCGGGGCGACCGCCCGCTCCCCGTTCGTCGACCAGGTTCGCGAGCTGCTCTCCCCCGCCCTCCCCGGCGAGCTCGCCGAGCGCGACGAGCTGATCGCATCGGAGGCGGGCGGCCGGGGCATCTCCGAGGCGGTCTTTCCGCCGGCGCTGGCCCCCAGCGAGGACGAGCTGGCCAGGTCGCTGGCCGCGCGGGAAGTCACGGCGGCTGGCGCCAACGGGGTCTCGCCGGCGCGGGCGCTCGCCGATCCCGACCTGGCCGAGCGGCTAGGGGCCCGGCTCGCGAGCGCGGCCGAGGCAATCAGCGACCCCCGGCGGCGGCCCGGCCCGTTGACCGTGCCGGCGGTGCTGGCGGCGATGCGTGAGACGAAGCTGTTCGGGGCCTCGACCCTGGAGGAGTTCGCGACCTGTCCGTACAGGTGGTTCGTCAACCATGAGTTGAAGCCGCGTCGAATCGAACCCCCGGAGGAGGCGCTGACCGCCGGCGGCATCGCCCACGGCGTCCTCGAGCGCCTCTACGGCGAGCAGCCGGGGGGGACCGCGCGCCCGACCGAGGCGAGCTTGGGCCAGTGGAACGCCCGCGCCGCGGAGCTGATCACCGAGCTCGGCGCCGCTGAGCTGCCCCGCGAGCGCAGCGACACCGCGGCGACCCTGCGTCGCGTGGAGGGGCTGGTGCTCGCCTTCCTTGCCGACGAGGCGACCGCCGAGCTGCCCTACGTCCCCGACCCGGCGCTCGCCGAGGCCTCCTTCGGCGACGACGAGTCCCGGCCGCCGCTTCGGATCTCGGCGACGGCGGGGCTGCACGGGCAGATCGACCGGGTCGACATCGGCCCTCAGGGCGAGGCGCTGATCCAGGACTACAAGTCCGGGGCGAAGGTCGAGGGAGGCAAGGGCATGCTGGACCGGGGCAAGCTCCAGCTGCAGCTCTACATGCTCGCGGTCAGGGAGCTCTGGAAGCGGGAGCCCGCCGGCGGGCTCTACCGGCCGCTCGGCGGCACCAGCGACCGCAAGCCGAAGGGGCTGCTGCGCAAGTCGGCCGAGGAGGACCTGGCCGGGCTCGCTCCGAGGCCCCGCGACCACCTGGACGAGGAGGACTTCGACGCGGCCCTGAGCGACGCCCGCGAGCGGGCGGCCGAGATCACCGGCGAGATCCAGGCCGGCCGGATAGGCCGGCGGCCGATCGACGATCGCTGCCCGAGCTACTGCGCCTTCCAGCCGATCTGCCGGCGCGAGCGCGGACTGCCAGAGGAGGAGCCACAGAGCGAGGAGGACGAACAGGAGTGAGCGTGGAGCGGACCGCACAGCAGCGCCAGGCGGTGGCCGAGCCCGGCCGCGACGTCTTCCTGCGCGCGGGCGCCGGCACCGGGAAGACGACGGTGCTCGTCGACCGCTTCTGCGCGACAGCGCTCGACCCGGAGGGCGGCGTCGAGCGGGTCCTCGCCTTCACCTTCACCGAGCGCGCCGCGGACCAGCTTCGCCGCCGGATCCGCGCCGAGCTACCGGGCCTCGAGGAGAAGGTCGACCGGGCCTGGATCTCCACCATCCACGGCTTCTGCCGGCGCCTGCTGGCGACTCATCCCGCCGCAGCCGGGCTCGATCCTCGCTTCCGCGTGATCGACGAGGCGGAGACCGACCGCCTCGCCGAGCGGGCCTTCGAAGAGGCGCTCGACGCGCTGGTGCGGGAGGGCGATCCTGCCGCCCTCGAGCTCGCCGCCTCCAACCGCCAGCTGCTGGGAATGACCCGGAGCGCCTACGACGAGCTTCGCAGCCAGGGCCATCCCGCCCCGGAGCTGCCCGATCCGCGGCCGGCGGAGTCCGCGGCCCGGATCGAGGCCCTGGCCGCCGCGGCGGAGCGAGCGCGGGAGGCCTGCGCCGAGGCCAAGACCGACAAGGGCGTGGCCAACCTGGAGCGGATGGCCCGCGCGGCTCGGCTCGAGCCTTCGGTGGAGCTCAGCCTGGAGCTGCTGGATGAGCTCGGCTCGCTGCGACTGGACGGCGGCGGCAAGCTGTTCGCCGGGCCGGAGTGCGCGGCATACAAGGGCGCGCTGGAGCGAGCCCGGGGCGTCGTCGCGGGCGTGGTCATGAAGGAGGCCTACGAGCAGCTGCGCGAGCTCGTGCGGCGCTTCGGCTTCGTCTACGAGCGGCTGAAGGCGGAGCGCTCGGCGCTGGACTTCGAGGACCTCCAGCTGCACGCGGTCAGGGTGCTGCGGGAAAACGAGCGGCTGCGCGACCGCTACCGCGAGCAGTTCAGGGCGCTGCTGGTCGACGAGTTCCAGGACACCAATGCCCTGCAGCTCGCCCTGATCGAGGCTCTGCGGGGCCCGGATACGCGCCTGTTTCTGGTGGGCGACGAGTTCCAGTCGATCTACGGCTTCCGCCATGCGGACGTCGACGTCTACCGCTCCCAGCACCGCCGCTTCGCTGAGGGCGAGGAGCCCGGCGGGGTGGCGCTGCCGCTGACCGGGAACTTCCGCGCCGCCCCGGAGATCGTCGCCGCAACCAATGCGATCGGGGCCGGCGTCCTGCCCGGGTTCGAGCCGCTGACGGCGGGCCTCGACGAGCCGCAGCCGGGAAGCGGAGAGCCCCTCGCCGAACTCGCACTCGTCGTCGATGACCGCAAGAGCTGGGAGCAGCCGGAGGTGGGGCTGCGGCTGCTCCCGGACGACCCGAGCTCGGCCTCGAAGGTCGCCGAGGCGCGGGTGCTGGCCGCGCGGCTGCGCGAGCTCGTCGACGCGGGCGAGGACCCCGCCGAGATCGTGGTTCTGCTCCGGGCCTTCACCCACGCCGCGTCGATCGAGCGCGCCCTGCGGGAGGCCGGGCTCGAGCCGTACGTGGTCGGCGGCCGCGGCTTCTGGTCCCAGCAGCAGATCGAGGACATGCGGGCCCTGCTGGCGGTGATCGCCAACCCCTTGGACGACGAGGCGCTCTTCGGCACGCTCGCCTCTCCTTCCGGCGGCGCCGTCCTTCCCGACACGCTCTGGCTGCTGCGCCGCGCCGCCACCCTTCCCCCCACCGACGCGGGCGGGCGCCCGAGAACCCAACACATCTGGCCGCTGATGGCGGACCTGCACGCCCATGGCGAGCCCGGCGAGCAGACCGGCGACGCCGCGATCGCCGCCGAGATCCCCCGGGGGGAGAGCGAGCGGCTGCGTCGCTTCACCGCTCGCCTGCTCGAGCTGCGGGAGCGCGGTCCGGAGGGCGGGCTGGAGAGCCTGGTCGAGCGCGCCGCCGGCCTGTTCGGCTACGACCTGGCCGTGTTGATGCGCGACTCCGGCACCGAGCGCTGGGCGAACGTCCGCAAGCTGATGCGGCTCGCCCGAGAGTTCGAGGCCCGCGAGGGACCCGACCTGCGCGGGTTCATCGCCTACCTCGACAGCCGCGCCGCGAGCCGGGTCCGGGAGGCCGAGGCGGCCACCAGGGCCGAAGGCCACGCCGGCGTTCGGGTGATGACGGTCCATGCCGCCAAGGGGCTCGAGTTCGGCGTGGTCGCCGTCGCCGACCTCGGCCGCAGCTTTCAGCTGGGATGGATCCCGCTGCGGGTCGAGAGCGCCGGCGAGCGTCCCGACCAGGGGGAGGCCGCCCGGGTTGGCGTCCAGCTCGGCCGGCTGGGCCGGCCGGCCGCCCGCCTGCACGACTACGAGGAGCTGACCGAGCGCGCCAACGACCGGGGCGCCGAGGAGGAGGCGCGGCTCGCCTACGTGGCCGCCACGCGGGCCAAGCGCCGGCTGATCCTGACCGGGACCTTCAACCCGAAGTCGGTGGGCAAAGATCCCATCAGCCGCCAGCCGATCGCGGTGCAGCTGATCCGCACCGTGCTCGGCGGAGAAGCCGAGGACGGCGTGGCCGAGCTCGATCCGGCCGCCCCCGAAGCGCCGGCGGGAAGGCTCGCGGTGAGGGTGATCCTGCCCGAGCCGGGTCTCGGAGACCGGCTGGCCCCGGCGGCGGCGACGACGGAGGCCTCGAAGAGCACGGACGGCGTCATCACCCCGCCCCTTCAGCGACCCACCTCCGCACCGGCCCTCGCGGGCGGGCTCTCCTATTCGGCCTTGTCGGGCTTCGAGCGCTGCGGCTACCGCTTCTACGTCGAACGAGTGATCGGCATCTCCGGGCCGAAGGAGCCGGCCTCGCCGCAGCAGCCCGGCGAGGGAGACGAGCCGGCCGCCCTGTCCGACAGCAGGCGTCGATTCGGCCCCGGCGTCGCCGTCCACTCGCTGCTGGAGTGGAGCGCTCGGCACGCCTGGCGGCGGCCGAGGGCCGAGCAGATCGTCGCGGCCCTGCGCGTGGAGGGCCTGGATCCCGACCCGGAGCTGGAGTCGCGCATCGCCGCGCTCGTCGGTGCCTGGCTCGGCTCCCCCATGCGGGCGGAACTCGAGGGTGCCAAGGTCAGCGCCGAGGTCCCGTTCGTGCTCGCGATCGGAGCGACCCTGGTCCGCGGATCGATCGACCTCCTGGCGGAGCGGGCGGACGGCTCGAACCTGGTCGTCGACTACAAGACCGACCGGCTTGAGGGAGTCGACCCCGCCGAGGTGGCGCCCCGCTACGCGGTCCAGCGCGACCTCTACGCGCTCGCCGCCGGCGCACGCGAGGCTGCGGTCGAAACCGCTTATGTCTTCCTTGAGCGGCCCGACGCTCCGGTGCGGACCAGCTTCGATGATGCCGGACTCGATGCGGCGCGAGGGCGAATCGAGGGGGTCCTGTCCCGGCTCGCGGCGGGCGAGTTCACGGTCACCGAGCATCCCCACCGCGCCCTGTGCCACGACTGCCCCGCGCGGGAGCGGCTCTGCAGCCACGGAACCGCCGAGCAGATGCGCGATCTCCCCGATCCGCCTATCACCCCCGTCCCGCGCTCGCAGCGTGTCGAGCCGGCGAACGAGGCGACCCACGACGGGGGCCAGATGACCATGCTCGACTCGCGATGAACACACTGGGGCTGTTCGGCTACGGCTCGCTGGTGCTCCGCGAGAGCGCCTCGATGACGCTGGGCCGCCCGGTCGAGGAGATGGCTCCGGCGGAGCTCCACGACTGGAAGCGGCGCTTCTCCCAGGCCCGGGACAACCTCACCTGCGAGAAGACCTTCGAGTGCTTCGACGGGCGCCGCCCCGAGTGGATCCTCGGCCTCAACGTCGAGGAGGGCGAGGATCCCGCCGGTCCCGTCAACGGGGTGGTGATCGAGCTGAGCGAGGCCGAGCTGGACCGGCTCGACATCCGCGAGGTCCGCTACGACCGCATCGAGGTCACCGATCTGGTCGAGGGCGAGGGCCTCCCCGAGCGGATCGTGACCTACAAGGCGAAGAGCTTCCACTTCAGGCCGGAGCCCCCCGAAGACGCGGTGATCCTCGGCACCTACGCGGCGGCGGTGGAGACCGGCTTCGAGGCGCTCGGGCCCGGCGAGCTAGAGCGCTACCTGCGGACGACCGGTCCCTACCCGGTGGAGCGCGTCGAAGCCTCCCTGGTCCTGGACAAGATCCCGGACGGAAACCCCCGAGCATGGTAGCCGCCGGCGGGTACCGATAGGGTCGTGCGCAGTGATCCTGGACGCGTTCGACGATCTCAACTGGGGCGCGGTCGGAGTTGCGCTGGCGGCTGCCTTTGCGATCGGCCTCGTCTGGTTCACCCCGTCGGTGATGGGTCGGTTCTGGGCCCGGCGGGTCTCCGGCTACACGGGTGTGCCCGCCCATGAGATCGAGGCGGAAGCCGGAAGGCCTCGGCCGCTGAGCCTGTGGCTGGTGGGATTCGCCGGCAACGCGATTGTTCTGGGTCTCGCCATCAAGGCAATCGGGGCCGACTCCGCCGGGGAGGGCATCCTGGTCGGGGTGGTGCTGGGGATCGGCCTCGGCTCCACGCTCAGCAGCTGGCCGCCCATCTTCGCTCGCATGCCCTGGGCGTGGTGGCTGGTCAACAACGCGCCCTTCCTGCTGATCCAGGTGGCGATGGGGGCGATCCTGGGCGCCTGGGAGTAGGCCGACCCCCGGCCGGGCGCTACGCCCGGTTCCAGCGACGCGCCCAGTCCCGCATCGCACCCATCACGGGGCGCAGGGACTCGCCCTTGGCGGTGAGCTGGTAGCTGACCCGAACCCGCTGTCCCGGCTGGACCTCGCGATCGACGAGGCCGGCCTGCTCGAGCTCCTTCAATCGCGTCGAGAGCAGCCGGTCGGACATCCCGGGCACCGTGTCCTTGAGCTCGGCGAAGCGCAGCGGGCCCTCGGCCGCGAGCGCGTAGAGGATCGCGCCGGCCCAGCGGCGGCCGATCAACTCAACCGCGCTGTGGAAGTGCGGGCATACCTGTTTCGGCTGCGTCTCCGAGCGCCCGCCCGAAGACCCGCCTTGGTCCGGTCTCACCTCGATCCAAGCTTACCAATGGTAAGAGGGTATCCCGGCCCTCCCGTAGGCTCGCTAGCTGGTGCAGGAACCGGTCCCGACCGCGCCCCCGGCCTGGTCTAGGGCGTCTCGGACGATCGAGTTGGGCACCCCATACCCGCCGGCTTGCCCTGTGGTGGTGGCGGCGAAGACCGTGGTCAGCACCCGGCCCTCGCCGTCGACCACGGGCCCGCCGGAGTTGCCGCTCACCACCTCCCCGCGCAGGGCGGTCATCTGGCGACGGATCGGGCCGCGCCCGTAGGAGTCCTGGCTGATCACCGTGCCGGTGGTGCCGAGCCGCACCGGGGAGATCGCAAACGGCCCGTTCGCGGGATAGCCGAGTACAGCGCCGGTGGTGCCGCTGCGAGGATTGCCCACCAGGGGCAGGGGCGAGGCCCCGAGGTCGCCCACCCGCAGCAGGGCGAGGTCGTTGCTGGGGTCGTAGTGGACGGGCGTGGCACCGTGCCGGTCGCCGTCCAGACCCACCGTCGTGTCCTGCTGGCCGGCGACCACGTGGGCGTTGGTCACCACCAGGCCGGGAGCGGCGACCCAACCCGATCCCGACACCGCCAGGCCACAGGCGCTCCCCAGCACCCGAACCACGCTCTCCGCCGCTGCCCGCACCTCCGGATCGCCGGCGAGCCGGCTGTCGGGTGGGCCGACGCCCGGGTCGGGCCCCTCGATCGCGACGCCGGGATCGATCCGGTTTAGGGCGTTGAGCAGCGAGCCGGAGGGCGGGACGGCGTCGTTCAGCGTGCGCAGGATCGCCGAGCGCTGTACAGCCTGGCGCAGGTCCGTCGCTCCCGGGGCGTTCAGGGCGACGGCGCCGAACAGCCAGACCAGGGCCAGGGCGAGCGCAGCCAGAAGGGCCGCCCCGCCCGAGGAGTCCAGGAGCACGGCCCCCCGGTGTCGCAGCAGGCGGCGTCGAAGCGCGTACGCCGCCCCCTCCAGCGAGAGGGCGGCAATGCCGCCGATCAGCAGTGCGCCCGCGAGCGCGGTGGCCGGCGCGTACGGCGACTCGGCGCCGTCGGCCAGCAGGGCCGGGCCGAGGCGGCTACCCACAAGCGCGCCGACGACGAAGCCCCCGAGGCTGAGGGCGCCGACGATCAGCCCCTGCTGATAGCCCCACGCGCCCATCAGCAAGGCGAAGGCGATGATCGCCCAGTCGAGCCCGGTCATGCCGCGAATACAACCAGTCCGCGCCACCCCGATTGCGCTGTCCGGAGCCCGCAACGACTACTTTTTGCGGCCGTGAAGCCCCCCGAGGCAGCGGCGGCCCCGCGCCGCCCCCCCGATCGCGAGGGGGCCGACAAAACGGGCGGCAAGGGCCCCCGCCGCCGCACTCCCCTGACCGAGCGCCAGCGCCGGCTGCGCCAGCGCGCCCTACCCCTGGCGCTGCTGGCCGGCATCGCCTTCATCGTCGGCGCGCTGATGGCGTCCGGATCGGCCGAGGAGGACATGGCCGAGCGGTTCGTCAACGCCTGGGCCGACCAGGACTTCGCCGCGATGCACGAGGAGCTCGCGCCCGAGGCGCAGGCGCAGTTCCCCCTCGAGCAGCTCACCAGCGCCTATCAGGAGGCCCAGAACGCGGCAACGGCCAACGCGATCGACCCGGGCGGCACAGACGGCCCGAAGCAGATGGGGGCGGACGATGTGGTGGAGGTCGAGGTGACCGTCGACACCGAGCTGTTCGGCCGGGTCCAGGGGCCGGTCAACCTGCCGGTCCGCGACGGCAAGGTCGTCTGGGCGCCGCACCTCACCTTCCCCGGCCTGCTGGAGGGGGAGAGGGTCGGGCGCAAGCTGCAGCTGGGGGACCGCGCGCCGATCCTCGCGGCGAACGGAATGCCGCTGGCCCAGGGCGCATCCAGGACCTCCAGGCTGGGCGGGGCGGCGATCGACGTGGCGGGACGCGTGGAGCAGCCCGAGGGTGAGCTGCGCGCTCAGGTGGAGGCCGCCGGCTATCCCGGAGACCAGGAGACCGGCGTGAGCGGCCTGGAGCTGGCCTTCAACCGACGGCTCGCCGGACGCCCGGGCGGCAGCCTGGTGGCGGTCCGGGACGGAACCGAGCTTCCCGACGTTCCCGACGGCGTCGAGGCCCGTCAGCTCGCCAGCGCCGAGGCGACACCGGGCCAGCCGCTGAAGACGACGATCAACCCGAGGCTGCAGGCGGCCGCGGTTTCGGCGCTGGGCGGGCGCTCGGGAGGCATCACGGTCCTGGACGCGCGCAACGGCCAGGTTCGCGCGCTGGCAGGTTCCGCCTACTCCTCCCAGCAGCCGCCCGGCTCGATCTTCAAGGTGATCACCACCACCGCCGGGCTGGAGCACGGTGAGGTGAAGCTCGACGAGACGTTCCCGGTGGTGGAGGAGATCAACCCCTCGCCCCAGACCGGTGCGAACGTGATCGAGAACGCGCACGACGAACCCTGCGGCGGCACCTTCACCCAGTCCTTCGCCAAGTCTTGCAACACCGTGTTCGCGCCGCTCGGGATCAAGGTGGGTGGCGAGAAGCTCGTCGAGATGGCCGAGCGCTACGGCTTCAACCAGGACCCGACGCTCTACAACGCCGAGGCGACGGAGGCGACCGATCCCCAGCCGATGAGCATGCCCGACACCTTCGACGAGACGGGCACGGAGCTGGCGGCCAGCGCGATCGGGCAGGGCCGCGTGCTGGCCACCCCGCTGGGGATGGCCTCCGTGACGCAGGCAATCGCCAACCGGGGGACCCGGACGCCCACGCCTATCGTCGCCGAGCCGGCGCTCCAGGCCGAAGCGGAGCCGGTCAACGTGACCTCTCCGGAGAATGCGCGCATCCTGCGTTCGCTGATGGAGCAGGTCGTCCGGAGCGGCACGGGCACCGCCGCCGCGCTGCCGGGGATCCGCGTCGCGGGCAAGACCGGGACCGCCGAGCTCGGTCCGAAGCCGAACCAGCCCCCGCCCCAGCCGGTCGCGCCCGGCGAGGAGCCGCCGGATCCCGAGCAGATCGTCAACGCCTGGTTCATCGCCTTCGCCCCCGCGCCGAAGCCCAAGCTAGCGATCGCGGTGATGCTGATCGACGCCCCCGGGGACGGGGGCGAGGTGGCCGCGCCGGTCGCGCGAGAGGTGCTGGGAGCGGGCCTGCGCTAGGGCAGGCCGAGCGCAGCGGCGATCACGACCAGGGCACTGCCCACCGCCGCCAGCAGGCCCCCGGGAGTCTCCAGTAGCTGCCCCAGGGCGACCCCGGCCCCGGCCAGCACCGCCCCCGCCGCCAGCAGCCGCCACCACCCCGGCGCCTCGCCTCGCGGGCCGTACCGGTCGGGGGCGGCCAGCGCCAGCCCGAGCGCGATCAGGCCCACCCCGACCAGCTCAGCGGCGAGGCCGCCGACGTCGATCAGGACCAGGACCGCGCCCGCGCCGGCGATCAGCAGGGAAGCGCGCAGACGACGCTGTGGCATCGCCGTCGGGCCTCAGATGTCCAGCTCGATTGTGCCGTGCTCCCCGTCGGCCTCGATCTCCAGCTCCAACGGCCGATTCTCGGGCGCCTGCTCGTCAATCAGAAAGAGCACGAACGCCCCCTGCACGGGGCCGCTTCGCGCCGCCGTGTCCTCCGCCGGCGCCTGGCCGCCCGCCTCGATCGGAGCACCCAGCTCCAGCGCGAACAGCGAGTCGGTCTCGACGGGGTCAAACGCGGCGCCGGCCGAGTCCTTGACCTCGATGTCGCCCGCGCTGGGCAGCCGGGTCGGGTCATCGCCTTCGTTGTCGACCTCCATGAACACCGCCAAGTAGTCCTGACCGGGGGCCGGATCGGGAACGCCCCTCAGGTACTCGGCATCCTCGGTATCGGCGGGGTTGAGCAGGCGGGTGAGCTGCACGTTGAAGCGCAGCTCCCCGAGCTCGATCGGCTCCCCCTCGACGACGAGGTCCTCTTCCTCTGAGCCGCAGGCGGCGACCCCCAGGGTCAGCGTGGCGATCGCGAGCGCGACCGCGAGACCCCTATGTCGGCCCCGGCCCGGGTTCATGAGGGGCCGCAGTCTAAGGGCCCCTACTGATGCACGCCGGTCGGCTGGCGGTCGCCGCCCGCCAGCCGCACCGGCTCGGCCGCGAGCTCAGGATCTTCCAGTTGTTCACGCAGCCGCCGCAGGGCCTTGCGCCAGCGGCGGCGCCACCAGGGAGCGGCGCGGAACTCGCGCAGCCTCTCGACCGGCCCCGGCGGGTCGGTCCAGAAGGTGAATGCGAGCTCGGTGACCGATCCCTCGCCCCCCTGAAGCTCCCACACCACGCGCACCGCGGTGCGGTTGAAGCGTCCACCGCGGCCGCGCTCGTCGATGCGGTGCGGGCGGTCCGCCTCGGCGATGGTGGTGTCCAGGTAGCCGATGCCGCCGGGGGCGTCGACGCGGAACCGCAAGGCCGCTCCCTGACCGGCACCGTCGATCCGCTCCAGCCGATGATCGCGCATGAAGTGGTCGGTCCAGCCCGGACGGCGCGCCAGATCGCAGATGAAGTCGAAGACCCGCTCGCGGGAGGCATCGATCGTGATCTTGAGCGAGACCGGGCCCACGGGCCGCGCGATTGTATCCGCGGCGACGGGGTATAGCCCTTGTGCCAGAAGGCACCGCATTACCCGGTCTTTGCGTACAAGCCGGGGGAGGAGAGATCGACGATTCGTAGTAGAGGGGTACCATCGAGAGACCCGCGAGTGGCCACCCTTGGACATCAACAGGAGCCAATCCACGAAACCGGTGATGAGACCGAGGCTGGCTCCTTCCTCTGCGTCGACTGCTCGTTCCCTGTCTCCCTCGACCATCCCGACGAGATGCCGCGCTGCCCGAGCTGCGGCGGTGAGCGTTTCAAGCGCGCCTCGATCTTCGAGCAGCCGACCCTGACCAACATCGCGGTCGGCGCCCAACTCGAGGCTCCGGCCGACTGGCTCGAGGAGCTCCGCGCCTCGATCGACGAGCCCGGCAAGTACCTGGCCCTCTACGCGGATGGCCGCGCCCGGGTGATGGAGCTGAGCGTGGGCTGGTCGCGGATCGGCCGCAGCAGTGCGGCCGACATCCGCCTCGATGATCCGACGGTCTCGCGCCGTCACGCGGTGGTCGTCCGCACCCCCGAGGGCGAGCTTCGAGTGCTCGACGACCGCTCCATGAACGGCATCGTCGTCAACGGCGAGGCCCTCGAATGGAGCCCCCTCGCTGACGGCGACGAGCTCCAGGTCGGCCGCTACACGCTGCACGTGATCGAGACCGCCGGCTCGGGCGGCTAGCAACTACCCAC